>JAHHUJ010000007.1 GCA_020024075.1 Psychrobacter sp. | reverse complement strand
TTATTGCACTTCACTAGCTGATTATTTTCACTAAAGATTATTCTCACTAAAATAGTTATTCCCACTAAAATAGAGTTTATATATGAATAAAGTAATGATCCCTAAGTTTTTAGTAGTAGCCCTAGCCAGTACCCTTGCTTTTGGTTGTGCAAACAATGGCAATAAATCTGACCAAAGTGGCTCAAGTTCAACAGTTACTGAAAAGAGTACTGACCTTGAAAAAGTAGGTTACAGTATTGGTTATGCTACGGCCGAAAGTTACAAAGAGTCATTGGATGATTTAAACCTAGATACCTTCGAGATGGGTTTTCGTGATGCTTATGATGGCAAAGAAGCGGTTTTAACCAAAGAGCAAATGCAAGAGGTTATGACCAAGTACGAAGAGAAGAAACAAGCTGAAATGATGGAGAAGATGAAGCAGGACGCGGTCACTAACAAAGCAGCTGGTGATAAATTCTTAGCAGAAAACGCGAAAAAAGAAGGCGTAAAAACCACAGCTTCGGGCTTGCAGTATAAAGTGCTTAAGCCAGGTACTGGTAAGCCAGTTGCAGGTAGCGAAATGGTTAAGATTAACTATGAAGGTAAGCTGCTTGACGGTACGGTTTTTGATAGCTCATATGACAGAGGTGAGCCAGTTATATTCCCAGTAGAGGGTATGATTCCAGGCTTTACTGAGGGCTTAAAGCTGATGAAAGAGGGCGGTACTTATGAGCTATACATTCCAGCTGATCTAGCTTATGGCGAAACTGGTAATGCTGGTATTGATCCTAACAGCACCTTAATCTTCAAAGTAGAAATGATTGAAGTTAATCCTAAGATGCCTGAGCAACCTGCTCAATAGTAGTACTACCCATAAGTTTAGAATAAAAAAATACCTGCTTAAAGCAGGTATTTTTTCGGCTAGTAAATATGACTTATAGTTTCTTTTTGAACACTTTAGAATTACGGCCGTTGTGGTAAGCAGTGCGGCGAGGCTCAGGTAGAGCATCTGCATTGACTTCGACGAATCCTTGTTCTACAAACCAGTGCGCTGTCCGGGTAGTCAAGGCAAATAAGTGATGACGGCCATGACTGCGGGCCTGCTGTTCTAAGAAGGCCAACAAATCAGCGCCACGACTGCCGTTACGATAGTCTGGGTGGATGGCAATAGAGGCTACCTCAGCCGAATCTTCATCTAATGGGTATAGGGCAGCACAGCCTAAGATCATACCATCACGTTCAATAACACTATACAGATCAATCTCTTGTTCCAAACGTTCTCGAGAGCGCTGCACTAAGATGCCTTGCTCTTCTAAAGGCGATAGTAATTCAATCAAGCCGACCACATCATCAATTGTAGCTCGGCGAATTTCTTCGTAAGGATCATGGCTAATTAGAGTACCAGAACCATCGCGGGTGAACAGCTCTTCTAATAAAGCACCGTCTTGAGCATAAGAGATGATGTGAGTACGATGAATACCTTCACGACAAGCTTGGGCGGCACAGTGTAAGAAGTAGTAAATTTCACGATCTAGGTCACGGTCTCTTAAGAAGCGATCGACTTCATTTGGGATCATGGCGTGAAGCAAACGCCCTTCTTCATTGATGCCTGTTTCACCGCCCAAGAAGATGAGCTTGTCAGCATTAAGTGCTACGGCAGCTTTTAAGGCCACATCTTCACCTAGTAAGTTGAAAATCTCACCAGTGGCAGAATATCCCATGGATCCCAATATCACTATATGATTATGAAGTAAGTTGTTTTTGATGGCTTCCACATCAATAGAGCGTACTTCTCCTGTCATCTGGTAGTCAACGCCATCTCTGACCCCATAAGGTCTCGCTGTGACAAAATTACCAGATACGGCATCAATACGTGAACCATACATTGGGGAGTTGGCCAAACCCATAGAAAGTTGGGCTTCGATTTGGAGGCGGATGGCACCCACAGCTTCTAAAATAGTAGGCATGGCTTCACGAGGCGTGACACGAATGTCTTTATGTAAAGGAGAGTCAATGCCAAGTTGAGAGAGGTTTTTTTCAATCTGCGGGCGAGCTCCATGGACTAAAACTAGCTTAATACCTAAGCTATGCAGTAACGCAAAGTCATGAATTAAGTTGCTAAAATTGGGGTGATTAACCGCTTCACCGCCAAACATAATGACAAAGGTTTTACCTCTATGGGTATTAATATATGGTGCGGAGTTACGGAACCAATGGACATAGTCAGGAGTTATTTGTGGCATAGCAGTGTCATTCATATTAAATATCACAATAGGCTTAAGGCGAAAAGTAAGAAAATATACGCTTTTACGATAGCAAAAAATGCCAACTTGGGCTATCTTTATTTTACTAATCAAAGCGAAGCAACTGACTTAATACAGCTTAATACAGACAGTTACGCCAATTTATTGCATACTAACTGTTTTAAATTTGCTTTTAAA
Source organism: Psychrobacter sp. (assembly GCA_020024075.1). Taxonomy (GTDB): domain Bacteria; phylum Pseudomonadota; class Gammaproteobacteria; order Pseudomonadales; family Moraxellaceae; genus Psychrobacter. The sequence continues at coordinate 17,849 of JAHHUJ010000007.1, read as the reverse complement.
TTTATACTGAAGTTGCTTGTATAATTTGAAGAGATAGAGTCTGTTAGCTAATCTTACAGTATGCACCAAGAATTATATAGATAAAATGGGCATAAGGTCTTGATGGTAGCCATACTATGGCTGATATAGATAAGGACTCAATTGTATTCTGATTTTTTTAACACTTTATAACCCACTTAAAAAGGAAAGGTATCTTATGAAATTCCATGCTTCAACTCGCGCTAAATTGGCCTCTAAGCTAGCTAATAAGACTGCCATTGCTTCATTAATGCTGGTAGGTAGCCTAAGCGCGCAAGCTATGCTACCAACACCAGAGCCTGAAATGAGCAATCCAAGCAATGCCCAAAATGCTGCTGTCATGCAGCAAGCTCAAACCAATCAGGCTGGTAATATAACTACCAAAACAGTAGCTGCCTTAGTGAGCGTTGATGCACAAGGTCAACCTGCGTTAAAGCCTATCGATGCCAATACTCGCTTAAGAAAAGGTAATGTTATTGAGTATCACAGCTACTTTACGAATAACAGCTCAGATCGTATGCGCAATATGGTAGTAACCATGAGTATCCCTGAAGAGGTGAAGCTGGTGGGTAAGCTTTCTCCAGAGACTGCTTATGCAAGTGTTGATGGTCAGAACTTCAGTCATGTTCCGTTACGTGGCCGTATTAATGGTCAAATGCAAGATGTACCTCTTGAATTCTATAAGCACTTACGTTGGAACATCGAAGGTCTAGGCAAAAATGAAACTGCAGTGGTTAAGTACCGTGCCGTGGTTCGTTAATAGCTAACTGTCTTAAGGCCATTCGTATCTAGCTAAGCACTAGAAAGTTTTAGAGTGGACTTAAAGATAAGCCTTTGACTCAAATATAAGCTATAAGGTCTTAAACCATTAATTATAGTAATATTGATAACCCATTACTTTATTATTGAAGTAGTGGGTTTTTTTATGCCTCATCGCCACATTGTGTGTCATTAAGTTTTAATAAGCCGTTGTTAGATTAATGGATTTCGTAGTGCTTTAAAGCTACAGATCCCTTTTTTTCATTAAATAATTTTAAGGCTACCTCATGTCCTCTCCTTTAAATAAAACTTATTTGAATACTCAGTTATCTACTCAAGCTAAGTGGCATAGATTTATGGCTAACGGTTTAGCACTTACTGGTTTATTTTCAGCCAGTCTACTGTTATCCGCTTGTGCTAGCCAAGGAGCAAGCAGTCAAATAAATGACAATAAGGTTGTGACTGGGCAAGTTAGCAGTAGTCAAGCGGCTACTACACTCTATAAAAGCGTGACCTTTAACCCAGCTGGTGGCTATGTACATGGAGCTTTTGATAAGTCAGCTGCAGAAATTACGGCGTTTCATCCAGCCTCAAAACGTAGCTTCGTAGTTAATGCACAAAATAAAAAAGTGGATGTAATTGATCTGTCTAATATTCATAAACCGGTCTTGGTGCGCTCGTTGGTTGTATCAGATATCGGTAGTACTGTTAATAGTGTGGCGGTACATGGAGATAAGATAGCGTTGGCAGTCCAAGCCAATGTCAAAACTGATAATGGGTATGTGGTGCTGTTTGATGCCAATACTTTGGAGCGGATTCAAGTAATTGAAGTGGGTGCGCTGCCTGACATGGTTACCTTCACCGAAGATGGGGGTTATCTATTAGTGGCAAATGAGGGTGAGCCAGATGAGGATTATAAAATTGATGCTGAAGGCTCTGTCAGTATTATTAACCTTAAAGATATTCAGAATCCTATCGTTAAGACCGCGACTTTCAACAAGTTTAATAATCAAAAGCAACAACTGATGAATGCTGGAGTCCGTATCTTTGGTAAAAAGGCGGATGGTAGTATGAGTACCGTGGCAGAAGATCTTGAGCCAGAATATATTGCGGTCAATAAAGATAACAAGACGGCTTATGTTAGCTTGCAAGAAAATAATGCTATTGCGGTGATTGATATTGAGCGTGCGCAAGTGACCGATATTAAACCACTAGGTGCTAAGGATCATTCGGTAGTAGGCAATGAGCTGGATGTCAGCAATAAAGATGGCGCCATTAATATAACTACTTGGCCTATCTTAGGAATGTATATGCCAGATGCTATTGCCTATTACTCGGTTAATGGCAAAGACTATATCGTCACTGCCAATGAAGGTGACGCTCGCGAATGGGGCGACTTCAATGAGGAGGTCAGCTTTGACGATATTAAGACTGATCCTGCTAAGTTTAATCGTCAGGCTTGTCATAATCTAGACTGTGGTGATAAAAAAGCACTCGGTAAAATCGACTTCTCAGCCTCAATGGGGGACAGTAATGGCGATGGAGTGTATGAAAAATTATATAGCTTCGGTGCCCGCTCATTTAGTATTTGGGATGTAGCTGATTTTAGTACGCCAGTATTTGACAGTGGTAGCTTTATGGGTAAATATACTGCCCAAAAATATCCAAATAATTTTAATGCCAGCAATGATAAAAATGACTTTGACAATCGCAGTGATAATAAAGGCGTTGAGCCTGAAGGTGTGGTTCTTGGTCAAGTAGGGTCACAAACTATAGCTTTCATCGGTCTGGAGCGTATATCAAGTGTTATGGCATTTGATGTGACCAACCCTAAACAGGCTAAATTTATGGGTGAAATAAACACCCGCACATTCGATGATAAAAAGCTAAAGGCGGCTGAAGAAGGTAGTGCGCCAGCCAATGCAGATGGGGACTTAGGTCCTGAAGGCTTGACCTTTATTTCTGCAGAGGCCTCACCTTCTGGTAAACCATTATTGTTAGTTGGTTATGAGGTCAGCGGTAGCTCTAGAGTATTTGAATTAGACTTCTCGGCTGCAGCTGCACGATAAGTAATAATTCAGATCGATTACAATAGACTATCAAAATAGACAGGCTATAAAACTAAGATCTCATATCAGCTTGGGATGCTATATTAGATCAGTAAGTAGCCATAATTGAATTAAAAAGCATTATAGGGGCAACGTCATCAACTACGGCGTTTCCCCTTTTTTTTGTTTATTGTAGGCTAATCTGTTTAATAGCGGCTTTAATTGCGGGAAGTTTTTGTTCAGTGGCCTTGACCCCTGCTGCGATTGCTTCTTCACGATTTAGGGTGCTAATAGAGCTGATATTACTAACCTCGGGACGAATAAGAACATCAGCTCGAGCTATCTCAGCACTGTTAATGGCCTCATAATTCTGGGTGTAAGGAGCAGATTTATTAGGAGTAGCAGAGCTGTTATTCCTATAATTGTTATAGCCTTGTTCAATAAGCGACCAGATACTTTTGTTGGCTGTGGCCTTGGTTTGAGAGGTATTGCCAGCTTGCAAATCTACAGCAATAACCAAGTCGGCTCCTAAAGCCTTAGCTACATCAACTGGTACCATGCTGACCACACCGCCATCCACGTACTTTTTGCCTACCACACCGGAAGTTTTTGGGTCGGGGATACGGGGGGCTATAAACACATTGGGCACACTGCTAGAGGCTTGTACTACCAAACCTGCTTCGCCTTCGGTAAACACTGCTTTTTTTTGGCTATGCTTCTCAGTGGCTACCGCTGCAAAGCGGATAGGAAAGGCTTGAATTGGCTTATTATTGACTTGGGTATTCACGAAGTTGCGAAGCTTTTGACCTTCGATAATACCTTGATAAGACACAGTAAAGTCGGTCAGATCGCTATCAGCTGTGGTCACAGCGATAGACTCTAACTCAGCTGCCGACTTGCCACTGGCATAAATACTGCCCACAAAGCTGCCAACACTGGTACCGACAATCAAATTCGGCGTGATGTGGTTGGCTTCTAACGCTTTAATGACCCCCACATGAGCATAACCCTTCGCACCACCACCGCCCAAGACTAGGGCAATGACGGGGTCAGTTGGGTGAGAGGTAGCCACCACTGGCTGGGTATCCGTGGCTAGGGTATTACAGCCACTTAATAGTAGGGCAGATAGTCCTACACAGGCTAGGTTAGGGGCGGTGTAGTTAATCCTCATGGTATGAATCGTCAGCCACAGGAGTTAGCTCAAGCAGTTTAATAAATCGACCTTCGACATCAATGACAGAAATGTGCCAGCCTTGAGTGACCACGTGTTCGCCTTCTAACTCACCTACATAGCCAAGCTCCTGCATGACTAGGCCACCCATGGTATCCACATCGGTATCATCAAAAGTGGTGTGTAACTCCTCATTACAGTCTTCAATGAGGGTTGAGGCTTGTACTATCCAAGTGTTTGGCTTTTCGGGGTGTGGGATGATATTGTTAATATCACTGTCTTCATTGAAGTCATCATGCTCGTCTACGATATCGCCAACAATCTCTTCTAATAAATCTTCCATGGTAACCACACCCACCATGTTACCGAACTCATCTACCACTACGGCCATATGTACCTGGGTACGCTGTAAGGAGCGTAATAAGGTATCTGAGCGTGCCGTTTCGCTAATATATAGCGGTTGACGTATCAATGACTTCAAGCGAAAAGAGGTGTCGACCCCTTCTTCTTGGCGAATGGTACTAACCAATAAGGGAATTAAGTCTTTTGCCAATAAGATACCGATGACTGCATCATCGTCCTGACTGTCAAATACCGGATAACGGGAATGATTGGTCTCCATAATCATATCCATGATATCGCCTAACGTGTCATGTTCACGAATCCCGTCCACTTGTGGTCGTGGTGTCATAATTTCGCGAACTTGAGTAGCAGGCAAATCCAGAACACCTTCAAGCATATCTACGGTATCAGGCTCTAAAAACTGACGCGAATCTTGTACCAGTTTTATCAACTCATCACGAGTTTCAGGGGCAGTATGTAACCAGCGCTTTAGGCCGCGCATTGACCAGCTAGCTGTGCCAGAATTGTCATCAGACATGGGAGAAGTATCACCTCGTATGGTTATTTAGTTGCTCTCACTTTATCCCAAGGAAGCTTTATATTCAACGCCAAACTCCAATATTTTATTGGCTATTTTGTATAGTCCCTGTGTTGTATCATTTGCTAAGTTATATCGACTAAAATACACTTACCTCAATAAAGCTTTTGGGGTAGCCATAATCATGTCAAAAAACAGTACAGTTAGTAATAAAAACAATACCTTATCCTCTACTTCTAGTGCAGCTTTTTCTGGTTCAGCAAAAAAAGCTGCGGTTATCACAGCCAAGATTTTATTTTGTTTGGTTCTGTTGATAGCGGCTCTATGGGCAGGACTTATATTTTGGGTGCATTTAACAGATTATCCAATTTTACGTGGTGTTGTGCTAACCCTTATAGCAGTCTTTAGTCTCGTCACTTTAAAGTGCAGCTTGAGTCAAAGCTCATACTGGCAAAGATGGCTGGCAGGATTTGTCTCATTATGGGTGTTGCTAGCTGCTTGGTTTGCCTGGTTACCCCCTAAGCAAGACCGACCTTGGATGCCTGAAGTCAGTCAAGTCTTACAGTTTACCCAAAGCCCGAGCAATCCAAATTTAATCACCTTACATAATGTGCGTAATTTTGATTGGGAACGGGCGCCTGGGGCTGAGAAGCTAGTGCAGCCGACACAGCCGTACTACTACAAAGCGGTCGAAAAAGGCGACCAAGATGTGGTGGTGAATGAGCGCTGGAGCGAGCGGACGGTTGATCTTAGTAAACTTAGTGGTGTGGATATTATCAATTCTTATTGGATGGGAGAGCAGATAGGACATACCTTATTAAGCTTTAGATTTGAAGATGAGCGGCCGTTGAGTTTCTCAATTGAGATACGTAAAGAGCAGGATGAGTCTTTCTCAGCTTTCGGGGGCTTTGTAAAGCAGTTTGAGATAGCTGTTGTCGCCTCAGAAGAAAGAGATATTGTCTATACTCGCAGTAATGTACGCGGTGAGCAAGTGTATATATTTCCTATCCAAGGCTTAAGCCAGCCGCAAGTGCAGCAACTGTTTAGGGCTTATTTGCAGCAAGCAAAACAGCTGCAGCAAGCTCCTAAGTGGTATAACACTTTGATAAGGAACTGTACGACGGTTATTTTTGATATGGTCCGAGCCATTGATGCAGAAGACTTTCCTTGGGATTATCGAATTTTGATGTCAGGCTATGTGCCAAACTATTTGTATGATCATGGATTGCTCCCTGAACAGATTGAGGGTAAAGCTCATCAGTGGGATATGGAGCAGTGGTATACCAATGCTCATATTAACCCTAAAGTCGCTGACTTTAGCTTTGAGGACAATCAGGATCCAGATGCCTATCCAGAAAAGGTGCGTCAAGGTCTGCCACAACCTAAGTTAGTGCCTTAACTTAAGCTGGTGTCTTAGGCTTGAGGGCAAGCTTAGCTTCCACCCAAACTTAGCTTAAGCCTAGCGTATTAATACCTCTGGTAGTAAAGAGTCTTTCACTAACCACCAAGTAATGGGGTCATTAATCTTATTAAGAAAAGGGTCAAAAGGGGGCGCAATAAAAATAAACATCAACAAGATGGCATACAGACCAAGGTAGTAATAACGCTGTGAGTCTTTATAAAACTTCATCGCTGTTCCCGAAGAGCGCTTCAAGCGGTGATTGAGTAAGTCCACACTATAAGCCTCATCTAATCCTAGGTGAATCATGGAGCCTAAAAATAAGAACGCTCCATAAAACCAGCTCACTATCGAAGAGGTGTCTAAGAAGTAGTAGTTAAAACAAGTAAGACTTAGTGCCAATACCAGCATATAAGGTACAGAATGGATGATGCCGCGGTGTACGGTTAGCTTAGTAAAGATTGAAAAAACTGCGTAGCGCATTATCAAATAACTCAGTACCCAAAGCAGTAACATAGACAGTAATGATAGCTCGCTGCGCCAATGGATAATTAACGCAAATCCCGCTGCCAATGAGATTACATCAAATCCCATTTTTATTGGGACAGAATTATCTGAGTCAATGTCGGGAAGCAAGCCACCGACTGTGCCGGTCAAGACACACATCAAAAACTCATTTGCGTTGACCAAACCTGCTTTATAGGTCACTAAGCCCAATATCCCACTGACCGCAAAGCCGCCAGTGAGGTGGGTTCTAAAATTTGCCACGTATTATTAACCTACTGAATGTCTAAAATAAGATGGATTGTGGGGGCGTTAATGTTAATGCCTTTTATGACTAAAAACCATAGCAATAAGATAGGCAGCTATCGCGGTATTGAAAGCTGCCTATTTGCTTATCTAGAGGGGTATGAACTGACGAGCTGTGGTTACTCTTTATCTTAAAGCTAGGCTGTGAGCCAAGTTGGGCTATGAGCCACCTTCAAGATTAGTAGCAGGTTTCGATCAGATCAGTGCATTAAGCTTAGAAGGTTTTTTGTTGTAAGATTTCTTCCATACGCTTAGCTAAACGAATATCATGGCTTGAGATACCATTTAAGTCGTGGGTGGTTAGGCGCACATGAACCTCATTATAAATGTTGGTCCACTCTGGATGGTGCTCTAGCTCTTGGGCTCGAAACGCAGCCTGAACCATAAAGCTCATCGCTTCTACAAAGTCATGGAAAGTGAAAGTCTTAACAATAGCATTACCTTCTTTACTCCAGCCCTCTAAATCCTGCAACTGTAACTCTACTTGAGCGTCGGTGAGATGGCTCATAAAGCCCTCCTAAATAAGTCAAAGATATTAATAGAATTATATAGCAGAGCACTGCTAAAACAGTCTCCAGTATATTATATATGTTTTACACGGGTTATGAGGTCTAAGTGTTTGCTATTACTTAGATTTTTATAAGTCCTTTTAATTGAGTGGGCTTATTTTACTAGATCTTGATACTCTTCATGCTTGTCAATATAGGAGGCCACAAATGAGCATTGTGGGACCACTTTTTTGTTTTCATTACGGGCATAGTTTAGTGCATATTTGACTAAAGCTGACCCCACACCTTGACCGCCAAGCTCTACAGGAACAATGGTATGGTCATAAATAATGCTATCGCCTTGGTCTTGATAGCTGATAAAACCAGTATAACCATTGATGGTGGTTTCAAAGCAGTTTTTATCGGTATTGTGGGTAATGTTAATAGACGGTTTCATAAATGACTCCTTAATCAATTAAGCAGGCTCACTCCTAGCTTTTACATTATTAATATTAATGATTTTGTGCGTTTGTTAATTGTTATTGCATATTTTTCGCACATAAAGCAGTAGTGAGTCCGCCACTTTTTAATAGGTATGGCTGTAATGATTACTTTAGCATAAACTGCTAAGAATCATGCAGTATATTGTTATAACTTTTGGGGGCTAACGTAAACCAGAGCTGGCTTGTGGTGTGAGGTGAATGAAAACTGTGACTAAGTTATTTAATAACAGTAAAATCACAACATAAGATGATAACTGTAGGCCAATATGCGATAATGCCAGTTAATTCTATATTCGATTTTTAATAGTTTTTTTAATTGCTTTTTTATAAGGCCAAACACTGATAATGGAGTCTTAATGGCACAATATATTTACACCATGAACAAGGTTTCAAAGATTATTCCGCCTAAGCGTGAAATCCTAAAAGACATTAGCTTGTCTTTCTTCCCTGGTGCAAAAATTGGGGTTTTAGGTATTAACGGAGCGGGTAAATCGACCTTATTACGTATTATGGCTGGCGTGGATACCGAATATAGCGGTGAAGCGCGTGCGCAGCCAGGTATCAAGATTGGGTATCTGCCACAAGAGCCGCAGCTGGATAACAGCAAAGATGTGCGTGGCAACGTTGAAGACGGTATGCGTGAAGCGTTAGATGCGCTAGAGCGTCTTGATGAAATCTATGCTGAATATGCCGCTCCTGATGCTGACTTCGATAAGCTGGCTGAAGAGCAAGGGAAGATGGAAGATATCATCCAAGCTTGGGATGCGCATAACCTAAATACCCAGCTTGAGAAAGCGGCGGATGCGCTACGTCTGCCACCTTGGGATGCTGATGTGAGTAAGCTGTCTGGTGGTGAAAAACGCCGTGTGGCGCTTTGCCGTCTGCTATTATCTCGCCCAGATATGTTGCTTCTTGACGAACCAACTAACCACTTGGATGCAGAGTCTGTGGCGTGGCTAGAGCAGTTCTTGAAGAACTTTAGCGGTACTATCGTTGCCATTACCCACGATAGATACTTCCTTGATAACGTGGCTGAGTGGATTCTTGAGCTTGACCGCGGCTATGGCTATCCTTATGAAGGCAACTATACTGAGTGGCTAGAGCAAAAAAATAAACGTCTTGAGGAGCAGCAAAAGCAAGAAGAGTCATTTGCTAAAGCGCTTAAAAAAGAGCTTGAGTGGGTACGTAAGAACCAAAAAGGTCAGCAGGCTAAGTCTAAGTCTCGTATTCAGCGCTTTGAAGAGCTTAACTCAAAAGAATTCCAGCAGCGTAACGAAACTTCGGAAATCTATATTCCACCTGGTCCTCGCTTAGGTAACAAAGTGATTGAGGTGAACAATATCTCAAAATCTTTTGGTGACCGTCTGCTGTATGAAAACCTTAGCTTTAACGTTCCACCAGGGGCTATCGTAGGTATCATTGGTCCTAACGGTGCTGGTAAAACCACGCTGTTTAATATGATGACTGGTTTGGATAAGCCAGACACTGGCACAGTTGAGCTGGGTGAGAGTGTGAAAGTCGCCTATGTCGGTCAGGTTCGTGATAACTTAGATGACAGTAAGACAGTATGGGAAGAGGTTTCTGACGGTCTAGACATCATCAAAGTTGGTGAGTACGAAACCCCAAGCCGTGCCTATATTGGCCGCTTTAACTTCAAAGGCCAAGATCAGCAAAAGCTGGTAGGTAACTTATCAGGGGGTGAGCGTAACCGTCTGCAGTTAGCGAAAACGCTAAAACAGGGCGCTAACGTTATCTTGCTGGATGAGCCATCAAACGACCTAGATGTAGAAACCTTACGTGCGCTTGAAGATGCAATTCAGGTGTTCCCAGGCTCAGTATTGGTAGTATCGCACGACCGCTGGTTCCTTGACCGTATTGCGACTCATATCTTGGCATTTGAGCCAGAAGGGCCACAGTGGTTTGATGGTAACTACTCAGAGTACGAAGCCTATCGTAAGAAAACATTGGGTGATGATGCGGGTCCAAAACGCATGAAGTATAAGAAGATTTCAAGCTAATTTGAGAGTTTAATTAACTTGAGGGTTTAATTAACTTGAGAGCTAAAAATGCTTAACGCTTGGGCCAGTATGCTATAAATACAAGTGATGTATAAATAAAAAAAGCCAGATACTAAAGTTAGTATCTGGCTTTTTTATGGTTGAGATACGGGGTTAGTCAAAAAACTTCACTGTGCCTGAAGTACCGGTAGTCATGGCATCATTGGCTAAGTTGTTTTTTTCAATAATCTCTTCAGGATCAGGCCGTCTTTCAATATGCCCACAGTGGGTACACTCGATGTATTCATCAACTTCAGGTTCAAATATTTGTACCTGAACCACGGCATCCATTGTCTGACATTTTGGACAGCTAACACCTGCTAAGAATTGACGCTTGGGACGATTAGATTGATAACGCATCTTAAGCTACCTCGCTATTTTTGTTATCAAGGAAGCCACCATGACGCAGTAGGGCATCAATACTGGCCTCGCGGCCTCTGAAGTTCTCAAAGTTGGTCTTGGCGGGCAAGCTGCCACCCACAGCTAAGATATTGTCACGGAATGCCTGACCTGTGTCGGCATTAAACAGCCCCTCTTCTTCAAAGCGGCTAAAGGCATCGGCAGATAACAGCTCTGCCCATTTGTAAGAGTAATAACCAGCTGCATAACCCCCTGCGAAGATATGGCTAAAGCCATTCGCAAAGCGGTTGTAATCTGGTGTCTGCATAACAGCCACATCTTCACGTACCTTATCTAAGGTAGCTAATATACCTTGATAATCAGGGGCAGGTGACTGAACATGGATTAGCAAGTCAAATAAAGCAAACTCAATTTGACGCAAGGTTTGCATACCACTTTGGAAGTTCTTGGCAGCAAGCAGCGCTTCAAGTTGTGATTTAGGTAAGGGTTCACCGCTATCGACATGAGCACTGATTAGGGCAATACCCTCTGAATCCCAAGCCCAGTTTTCTAGGAACTGGCTAGGCAGCTCAACCGCATCCCATTCCACACCATTGACACCGGCCACATCACTAATGCTGACCTCAGTCAATAGATGGTGTAGACCATGACCAAACTCATGGAATAAGGTCAACACTTCATCATGGGTTAATAAGCTTGGCTTATCGGCAGTTGGTGGCGTGAAGTTACCCACTATAAAGCACACAGGCAACTGGCTGTATGCTTCATGTAAGTTACCAGCATACTCATAACGGGCTTGGAAGCCGCTCATCCAAGCACCGCCACGCTTACCAGTACGGGCATATAAATCAAAGTAGAAGCCGCCGATTAGACTGTCATCTTTATCAAACAGTTGATAAAAATGCACGTCTTCATGCCACAGAGTTACTTTATCAGACTGCTCAACTGCACGAACTCCAAACAGCTTGTTCACAATGCTAAATAGGCCGTCAATGACTTTAGGTAGGGGGAAGTAAGGACGGATTTCTTCTTGGGATAAATTAAACTTGGCTTGTTTTACTTTTTCGGCCAGATAAGCGGTATCCCAAGGCTCAATACTCTCAATGCCTTGAGAGCTGGCCTCTGCTTTTAGTTGATCCAAATCACGCTTGGCCGCAGGAGTGGCTTTCTCAGCCAAGTCACGCAAGAAGCCTTCTACTTGTTCAGCACTGTCTGCCATCTTACGAGACAAAGATACTTGGGCGTAATTATCGAAGCCCAATAGCTTAGATTTTTTGGCTCGAAGTGCCAGAATGTCCGCCATGACTTGGCTATTATCTAAAGACTGCTGTTTGCTGTTTTTGTGATTATCAAGCTCTGAGGCACGGGTAACATAGGCTTTATACAAAGTCTCACGTAGATTACGGTCATCAGCATGGGTCATCACCGCCAGATAGACAGGGATATCTAGCGTCGCCACATAGTTAGGATTATCCTCTACCGACTCTCCAGCTTCTGACTGCTTGGCAATATACTGCTCAGCGGCTGCTTTTAGCATGGACAGCCCGCTTTCGGTAATACCAGCAAGCTGCTCCTGTGTCAAAGGCAGGGCATAGGCTTGAGTGGCATCCAAAATATTGTCCGAAAACTTCGCTGATAAGGTTGATAACTGACTTTGAATATCCGCATAGTCGCTTTGTTTGTCCGCATCTAATGCCACTCCAGATAGCTCAAAGCTTTGGATAGCAAGCTCTATGGCACGCTTGCGGGCAGGCTCTAATCTGGCAAAGAATGTGTTGTCATTTTTGATGGTTTGATAGCGGGTATATAGTGGTTTGTTTTGACCCACGCGAGTCCCAAAAGCTGACAATAAGGGCAGTATCTCATGGTGAACTTCGCGGATGGCTTCATTGCTCATGACACTATTTAGATGAGACAAAATACCCCAGCTACGATCTAAGCCTAGCCCAATATGATCAAATTCGATGATGTCTGATAATGCTTGCTGTGCTTGTTTTGGAGAGTCTGTCTCGTTATCTAAGTCATCTAGAAAAGCATTACCAGCTTCTATGGCTTGTTGTACCTGAGCTTTAATTTGTTCAGGACTAACTTGATTAAAATTGACTAGCTTTAAACTTGGATCTATATCTGTGACTTGCGAAGTAGTTTGCATAAATAAGTCCATAATTATAAAAAGTGAAGGTACTAATAAATATTGAGCCTAAGTCCTAATATTGCAAGCTATTTATATTTATAGCTGACTGGCTAATTTAGAATAGTCTTTTTTAGAATAGTCTTTGCAGTTTTTATTTTAGAGAAAAACTGGTGTTGGAGGTTATGTTTCTTACGCCAGTTAAAGTTTGTTACATAACCAAGACAAGAACCGACAATAACCATATAGTAAGTAGGGGATTGTATTGATAATATAAAATTATAAATATAATTTAATGTGACTTAAAAAAATAGCCTTATCAATAACTAAAATACTAAAACTTAACTACTAGTAGAACTTAAATACTAGGGTAGGCAGAGTTCACCTCTAATACTAGGCAGCCGTTGCTAGCCATAAAAATTTTAATAAATAAACTAAAAAAGGATGATTTATATGAAAGCGACTTTAAAAAGCTTACGTGAAATAACAGCAAAGCCAGCAGTAAGTATCTTTGTAAAGACTCACAGAAAACACCCAGATAATGAGCAAGATCCTATTGCCCTAAAAAACCAACTTAGAATTGCTGAAGAACGTATTACTGAAGAATACGACAAAAATACAGCGACTACTATCTTAGAAAAAATCCATGCCAAAACAGATAATCTAAACCATAATTATAATTTGGACACACTGGCTATTTTTGCAAGTAAGGACGATGCACAAGTTCTACGCTTTCCATTTGATGCCAAAGAGCGCGTAATTATTGATGAGCGCTTTGCTACTCGTGACTTAATTCGCGATATGGCGAGTGCGGTTCACTACTATGTGGTGGTGCTAGGTCGTGATCATGCTCGCCTTATTGAAGCGGCTAACAACCGAGTTATCAAAGAATTTGACCAGCATGATGAAGCACAAAAGAACATGGAAAGTATCCCGTTCCCAATTGAAAATAACAGCTTATACAAAACAGGTGACGGCGGGTCAGATCGCTCAGCGAACAACGAAAATAGCTATCTAAAAGAATACTTTAACCGTGTGGATAAGAGTGTTCAAGAGTTATGGGGTGAGCATAAAATGCCCTTGGTTATCGTCGGTGATAACCGCAATATCAGTTATTACAAAGAAGTATGTGACCGTCCAGAGAATATTGTTGGAGCCGTGTCGAACGTCACTGATTTAGAAGAGGGTAGTGCACAACATATCGTTGATAGCGTACAAGAAGCAGTAGAGGGATATCGTACTTCATTGCACGAAGAAGCGTTAGGCGAGATTGATAAAGCCCGTGGTGCAAATATGTTGCGTACTGACTTACAAGACATTTACCGCTCTGCGTTCCAAGGTGCCGGCGAGACTTTATATCTGCGCAAAGGGTATATGCAGCCTGCGAAGATTGATGAGAAGGCTCAAACCTTAATCTTAGCTGACGATCCCACGGCAGAAGGCGTAACCGATGATGCGGTTAGTGATATTATTGAGCACGTCATTCATAATGGTGGTAAGGTAGTATTTATGCCACAAGATATTATGGGTGATGACTTACCAATTGCTTTAGTAACTCGTTACTAACCTTACCCTATCGATTATTGCTAAATTCAGCACTAATCGTGCTGGATTTGGCCAAAAAAACACTGATTTTTATCAGTGTTTTTTTTATCCTATCTCATAATCACATGGTTTTATCAATAGCACAACCCTATTGAGTGATATAATAATTACTAACGATATTGAGCAAAAAAACGACAAACCTTGTGCAAGACTAGGTTTAATTTAGCCTCTAATTACTCTAAGATTATAGGTATATTGTCAAATAATAAGAAAATTAATAATGATTAATTCAAATAGCATAACCATCACTACTTATAACATACATAAAGGTATGTCCCCGCTGAATCGCCAAGTGGTGACCCAGAAAATCGGCCAAGCTTTGAAAGAAACCAACCCTGATATCTTGTGCCTACAAGAGGTGCAAGGTCAGAACCTAAAGCGTATGGTTAAATATAATGAATATCCTAACCAGTCGCAGCATGAGTGGTTCGGAGAGTTTTTGGACTGTCGCCATAGTTATGGTAAAAACTCAGAATATGACAATGGGCATCATGGCAATGCGGTATTAAGCCGTCATCCGCTAGACCCGAAGCATAATATTAATATTACTGTGAATAAGCTTGAACAAAGAGGGGTGCTGCATTGTGAGGTATGGCCTCTAGGCTGGCCTGAGCCTGTGGTTGTACTGTGTGCGCATTTAAACTTGCTTGAGAATGATAGAGAAAAGCAGTATCGAGCGATTGCAGCTTATGTTAACGATACTATTGATCAAAATCGTCCATTAATATTGGCTGGTGATTTTAATGATTGGAAAAAAGTCTCGTGTCAGAAGTTGGCAGAAGAGCTGAATATGACCGAAGCTTTTATGGAAATGCATAACAAATTACAGCCCACATATCCTGCTAAGCTTCCGGTACTTAGCCTTGACCGTATCTATGTACGTAATTTAAAAATCAAGCGGGCTTGGGTACACAAAGGCAAACCTTGGTCTGCTCTATCTGATCACCTGCCCATCAGTGCTGAGCTTTATTTATAAGCACTGGCTTGGTTGTAGAAGCACCTATCATTTGATTATCCTCTCATTTGTTAGCTATTAATGGCTAACAAATGACCAAAAAAAGAGCTGCCCAGATTGGACAGCTCTTTTTTAATTTGCCTTACCAAGCGAAACTTATCCGATCAAGCAAGTTTCCTTTATGAGTCAACTTATGACTTAGGTTTGCCACGGCCTCGGTTATTACGGCGACGAGAAGGTTTCTTGTCAGCAGAGCCTTTACCTTGACCACCGTTGTTATTGGACTTGTTATTGGACTGTTTTGGTTTGGCGTTGGTTTTACCGTCTTTTTTGGTTTGGTTCATCGCACTGGCTTTAAGCTTAGCAATAAGCTCAAAGTCAATCTGCAATAGATCCATATTGACCGCAGCTACCTTGATGCGTACTAAGTCGCCCAAGCCGTAAACAGTACCTTTGTCTTGACCAATGAGCTGTTGTTGTTTTTCATCATAAACGAAGTAGTCTTTGCCCACATTTGAGATGTGTACTAGTCCATCGATAAACAACTCGGTTAGGTTGATAAATAGACCGAAACTGGTCACGGTGGTAACCACGCCATCAAACTCTTCACCAACATGGTCTTTCATATAATGACACTTCAGCCAGCTTTCGACAAAGCGAGAGGCTTTTTCGGCACGGCGTTCAGTTTCTGAGGTTTGCTGACCCGCTTCCTCAAGAGTGAAGTCCATCTGTGGCTGTTTTTTGCCAGTAACTTGGGCTTTAATTGCACGATGTAGCATCAAGTCAGGGTAGCGACGAATGGGTGAAGTAAAGTGTGAATATTCATCATAAGCCAAACCGAAGTGACCGATATTGTCAGGTGAGTAGTTGGCTTGCATCATAGAGCGCAGTAGCATACTGTGAATACTCACGGCATCTGGGCGATCTTTGGTGGCTTCAATAATACGCTTATAATCTGCTTGAGTGGGGTTTTCTTCTGGGAAGCTGATACCAAAGTTCTTCGCGTATTCATGCACCATACGTGACTTCTCAGAGTCAGGCTTATCATGGTTACGATATAGAACTGGTAGTTCGTATTTTAGAGCAAAGTTAGCGGCACAGGTATTGGCCAGTAACATCAGCTCTTCAATCAGCTTATGCGAGTCACCACGAGTACGTGGAATGATGGCATCAATGCCGCCTTCCTCATTAAACTTGATGTAGGTCTCTGGTGTTTCAAACTCCATCGCATTGCGCTCTTCACGCTTCTTAACCAGCACTTTATACAACTGATGCATGGTATCGACAGACTTCTTCACGTCTTTATTACCAGTTAGCGACTCAGGAACATTATCTAGGTTGCCATCAAAGTAATCGTTTACTTGGTTATACGTTAAACGAGCCTGAGAGTGCATAACAGAGGGATAGAACTCATAGCCTGTAATATTGCCAGCGCGGGACAGCTTAATGTCTGCCACCATACATAAGCGATCGACCCCTGGGTTCAAAGAGCAAAGCCCATTGGATAATACTTCAGGTAACATAGGTACCACATGATGTGGGAAATATACTGAAGTTCCGCGTTCAAACGCTTCATGGTCTAAAGCTGAGTTTGGGGTAACATAATGGCTCACATCAGCAATGGCTACCACCACACGATAGTTGCCACCAGGTCGCTTCTCTGCATAGACGGCATCGTCGAAGTCACGTGAGTCTTCTCCATCAATCGTTACTAAAGGTAGCTGACGAATATCAGTGCGACCTTTCATTTCTTGTTCAGTGGGCTCTTTATAACTATTGGCCTGCTTCAGTACACCAGCGCCGAAATCGCTTGGGATATCATAGTTGAGTAAAGTGGTCTCAATAATTACTTCACGGTCGTTATCATCATCCATAACATTGATGATTTTACCCGTCGCAAACTCGTGCTGAGTAGGCCAATCAATAATATCTACTTTGACTGGATAGCCAGGCTTAGCATTTAAGGCTTCCACGTTTTCAGCGGTGACAGTAATCGGCTGATGATTGTTAGGACTAGACAGACTAACCGTATACCCCTCATCGTCTTTTTCTAAAGTACCAATAAAGTGGGTTTGTTGGCGCTCTACCACCTCGATAATGCGACCTTCAGTACGGCCTCTATTATCGGTTGTGGTACCGATGGCTTTGACCGTATCGCCATTGAACACCCAGC
Source organism: Psychrobacter sp. (assembly GCA_020024075.1). Lineage (GTDB taxonomy): Bacteria > Pseudomonadota > Gammaproteobacteria > Pseudomonadales > Moraxellaceae > Psychrobacter. The sequence goes on along the minus strand of JAHHUJ010000007.1, from coordinate 492 downwards.
GCATTTGTTTTTCATGCAAGAATAAGTCTGGCATATCATCTAGAACAACGAAGCCAAAGCCTTTAGCATGTGCAGAGACAGTGCCAGTAACCACATCTTGCTTGGTTACTGCGCGATATCTGTAAGGTCTACCATCACGGTTGACTTGGCCATCACGACTCATCGCTTTTAGGCGATTGCCAAGGGCATCAAATTGATCTTCATTATCAATACCAAATGATTCAGCCAATTGTTTGTGAGTAAGCTCCCCTTTATCTGCTAAAGTTTGCAAAATAAGCAAACGGCTAGGGATAGGGTTTTCATAATTTTGAGCTTCTTGTTGTGCGTTAGGATCGTTCCAGGTCATATAATACCGTATGAGTTATTTGTATTTGATTAATGCTAGTGCACTGAATGTTGTCACTAGACTAAGATTATTTGTTTTGTTGCTATTCTTATAATAAGAAAACAAGTTAATAAAGGGTAGTTAGATTAATAATTATTATATAAAAC
>JAHHUJ010000069.1 GCA_020024075.1 Psychrobacter sp. | reverse complement strand
GTAGTAGCTCAAGCAGTTGCTGCTTTATCTGTGAAATACTGTTTTGATTTAGCTTCCCAGGAGCTTGTAAGGGTTGATCTAATAACAGTGGTGAAAATAGTGAAGGCTCAGTCGTTGCGGCGTCGACCAAGCTATCTAACACTTGCATTAAGTTTGGGCGTCTAAAGCCAAAAGAGAAGGTTAGACAATCATCTTGTGCCACACCATAATGAGACAGCTTAGGCGGTACATACAGCACATCACCAGGCTCTAATACTTCATCAAATATTATCTCTCCCATGTCATCAAAGATACGAATGGGCTGATTTTCAATAAATTCAGTGTTCTCGTTGCAATATTTGCCAAGTTGCCAACGTCTGTGGCCGAAGCCCTGTGCCAAAAACACATCATACTCATCATAATGCTTGCCCACCGAGCCTCCCTTCGGAGCATAGGACACCATAATGTCATCTCGTTGCCACTGCGGAATAAAGTTAAAGGCATTCCACAGCTGTCCTAGCTCAGGCGACCACTGCTCTAAGTTTTGAACCAATACCGTCCATTGCTCGGGTAAGTCTGCGAACATCTCTTCTGTTAGTGGGCTTTGTTGTAACTGCCATTGCTCGCCTGTTTCGGTTGTATGTTGGGTGATAAGACGAGAGGTAGCGGCCTCATCCAGACTTAGACCCAAAATATCGTCGGGTTCAAACATATCTTTTAATTGTGGCAGCCCCTGTTTAATGAGTAGTGGCTTTTTTTGCCAATATTCAGCTAAGAATTGTTCGGGAGTAAGGGTATCAGGTAAACAAAAATTAACGGGTGTCATAAGTCATCCAGAGTGGTTAAATCAGTTTTATTGACCATTTAGATAGACGGTCAGCTATTTAATTTATAGCTAAGATTAGAGTTGGAAAATAATATAAAATCTAGCTTTAGTATGCTATTTTAATGCTTTATCATTGGTACTGAAATGAATCTATATAAAGTCTAGGAAGTATATGAAAAAGTTAACGCTATTAACCATCATCATTAGCAGCATTATGATACAAGGTTGCGTCCATAAGTTGGTTACGGTGCCAGTTAAAGTAGCCTATAAAACTACCAAAGGGGTGGTTAAAGGCACTGTGGCCGTGGGTAAAGCCATTATACCCGGTGGTGACGATGATAAGGATGATAAAAAAGATTAATAATCAACTGTGATACAGACTTTCATGCTTAGTTATCTTCATTTAGGGCCGTTTGAATAGACGGCTTTTTTGTTGTTTAAGCCAATCTGCTTCAAATAGACTAAGCCTGAACCAATCAAAGCCCCAATGAATGCCAATAAAATGTCTTTTTGCGCATCCCAAATATCGCCCTGTTGACCATTATAGGCTTCAGCAGATTCAGGCGATAAGGTAACCCCCAATACCCATTCAAATAACTCATATAAAGCACTGGTGGCTAAATTAAATTGAAGCACCAGTAGTAAAATGGCTTTTAAAGATAGAGTAGGCATTAAGTAATGAAACACGTCTTTCATTAACGGCAGTAATAGTAGGCCATAACAAAGGTGAACCAGCCTATCATACATATTTCGCTGCCAACCAAATACCTCATTTAAATTAATGCCAAACAGGTTCTGGGTCCATTTATTATAGGGAACATAAGAGTATAGGTATCTAGCCCCTATAATATGAATCACTATAAACAAACTTGCCAGCACAAACGAGGTCGTCGTGCTGGCAAGATATCGATAGCATCCCCAGACCATAGCCATAAAAATCACAGTACCTAACTGATGCAGCAAGTAATCATTCCAACTTAAAGGATTGATGCTGGCTAGCAGCATAGCAATGCTAACAATTATCAGGCAAGCTATAACTATTGAGTTATAACCTGTAAAGCCTTTGTTATGACGCTCACTGCTAGTATTGCTATCACTGTTATGGGTACTATGAGCTGAACTTCCTTGTCCTCTATGAGTCATTTAAAAGGTCACTGTGATTTATCAGTAGTTTGGGTATAGGCTATAAAAATTATAGCTTAGCAATCCATTCCTCAATAGCCAAAGCTTGCTCATCGGCATTACCAATATAAGTCGCTGGTGTTAACTCACGCAGGCGAGCTTTATCTTCTTCAGGTACTGCATCTAATTCGTTACCATTAACAAATTCAAGCATTTTTTCTCGGGTCATCGCTTGACCACGAGTTAGGGCTTTTAGTTTTTCGTATGGGTTTTCGACACGGTAGCGGCGCATAACGGTTTGAATAGGTTCAGCCAATACTTCTTGTGCGTTATCAAGATCGCTATTTAGCTTCTCTGGATTCAATTCTAATTTGCCAATACCTTTTAGGCAGGCATCGTAAGCAATCATACTTTGAGCAATACCCACGCCAATATTGCGTAGAACTGTTGAATCAGATAGGTCACGCTGCATACGTGAAATAGGTAGTTTTTGGCCTAAATGAGCCAACATAGCATTTGCTACGCCTAGGTTACCCTCAGAGTTTTCAAAGTCAATTGGGTTAACTTTATGTGGCATGGTTGATGAGCCGACTTCGCCTTCTTTTAGCTTTTGCTTAAAATAGCCTAAGCTAATGTATTGCCAGATATCACGGTTATAATCAATCAATACGGTGTTAAAACGACGAACCGCATCAAACAACTCAGCGATATAATCGTGAGGTTCAATCTGGGTAGTATAAGGGTTGAAGACTAAGCCTAAACGCTGTGTAATGAAGCTTTGAGCATGATTTGCCCAGTCTACGTTAGGATAAGCTGATAAGTGAGCGTTGTAGTTACCTACAGCACCATTGATTTTACCTAGTAGTTCTACTTGATTGATCTGCTTGATTTGACGTGCCAAACGGTAAGCTACGTTTGCCATCTCTTTACCCAAAGTAGTTGGGCTAGCGGTCTGACCATGAGTACGAGATAGCATAGGCTGTGTCGCGTGCTCTTTGGCAAGAGCCACGATTGAGTCAGTCACTTCTTGTAGCTTAGTAACCAGAATTTCACGGCTGTCTTTTAGCATTAACGCATAAGATAGGTTGTTGATATCTTCAGAAGTACAAGCAAAGTGAATGAACTCTAGGCTGTCTTCTAATTTAGCATTACCACGGAACTTGTCTTTAATAAAGTACTCAACCGCTTTAACATCATGGTTAGTGGTTTTTTCAATATCTTTAATAGCTTGAGCATCGGCTTCACTAAAGTTATCAACGATAGCATTTAAGAAGTCATTAGTTTCGGCATCGAACTTAGCCAATTCAGTGATGGCATCATTGTCAGCTAAAGCTTGTAACCAGCGAATTTCAACGGTAACACGGGCTTTAATCAGACCAAACTCTGATAGGTGCTCACGTAGTGAATCAGCTTTGCTAGCATAGCGACCGTCGATAGGGGATAGGGCAGTTAATGCAGATAATGAGGCAGACATAAATATCCTTCAACTCAGTGGGTTAATGAAACGAGATTAATAAAAACGAAGTGTAAAAATGACAAATAATACAAAGCTGTGAGTGTTAACAGCAAAAACTTGTAAATAACAGATAATTCAAATCGAGCACAGCTATTTAGTATAGTGGCCTGCAATTATAGCAAGTAATTTATAGCACATAACCTATCGCACGTAACTTATAACATATAATGATGATAAGTGACTTGTTAAGTCTGATAAATTAGCTTTATACCGAAGCAGCTGCATCGAATATAGCACTAATGAATATATACCATAAAGTTACTCAAACGACTCAATCACACCACCGCCTAAGCAAACTTCACCGACATAAAACACCGCAGATTGACCCGGGGTAACCGCGCGCTGAAGCTCATCAAATACAACCTTAACTCGGCTACCATCTTCAGAATCTGCAAAGACTGTACAGCTTTGATCCGGCTGACGATAGCGAGTTTTGGCCATACATTTTAGACCTTCGTCACTAAAGATAGCCTTAGGAGCTTCGCGTTCTACCCAATCTAACTTATAAGCGGTTAAGCTTTGGCTTAATAGCATAGGGTGGTCATGGCCTTGGCCAACGATTAGCTCGTTGTTGGTTAAGTCTTTTTTTAGTACAAACCAAGGCTCTTCAGGACGGTCTTTTACGCCGCCAATACCGATGCCACCACGCTGACCTAGGGTGTAATACATTAAGCCATCATGTTTGCCAATGGTAATCCCATCGTCGGTAACAATATTACCTGGTTTGGCTGGCAAGTATTGTTGCAAGAAGTCTTTGAAGCGACGCTCGCCAATGAAGCAAATACCAGTAGAGTCTTTTTTCTTGGCAGTGGCTAGATCATGCGCTTCGGCAATTTTTCGAACTTCTGGTTTTTCTAATTCACCGACTGGGAATAGAGTCTTGGCAATCTTGTCGCCGCCTACCGCATGCAAAAAATAACTTTGGTCTTTGTTGTTGTCTAGCCCTCGTAATAGTCGTGCCACCTCAGTGCCATCTGCACGGGTGTAATTGATACTGCGGCGGGTATAGTGACCAGTCGCAATATAATCTGCACCAAGCCCAAATTTGGGATCAGAGGCGTAATCCAAGAAAGCTTTGAATTTGATTTCTTTATTACAAAGAATGTCTGGGTTTGGAGTACGGCCAGCTTGGTATTCGGCTAAGAAGTGCTCAAATACACGGTCCCAATATTCCATAGCGAAGTTAGCGGTGTGTAGGGTAATTCCTAATTTATCACACACAGCTTGGGCATCGGCTAAGTCTTCCATAGCTGTACAGTATTCGGTGCCGTCATCTTCTTCCCAGTTTTTCATAAACAAGCCTTCAACTTGAAAGCCTGCTTGCTGCAATAGTACTGCAGATACAGAAGAGTCGACACCACCAGACATACCTACCACCACTCGTGTCTGTTCAGGATTAGGTACATCACTTAAGCGTAATGCAGGTAAATCATAAGGGTTATTGTCTAAAGAGGCAGATATCGTCATATTATTAGAAACTATGCTAAAATTTGGCTAAATTATAACACTGATAGGCTAATAATGATAAGAATTGGACAAGGTATTGACGTACATGCCTTTTATGACAAGTCGTCAGAGAGTGGAAATCAAGACAGTGCGGATCAGCAGTTTGTGACATTGGCAGGAGTGCAGATTGAGCATACCCATAGCTTGTTGGCGCATTCCGATGGCGATGTGGTATTACATGCTCTAGCCGATGCTTTATTAGGAGCCTTGGCTTTGGGTGATATCGGCCAACATTTTCCCGATACTGATGATGCGCATAAGGGTTTAGATTCTCGCGTGCTATTGCGTCATGTCTATAACTTGATTCAGCAAAAGGGCTACAAACTGATTAATGCTGATATTACTGTGGCTTGTGAACGTCCCAAATTAGCCAAGCATAATCTAGCAATGCGCACCAATATTGCCCAAGACCTAGCCACAGATGTGGAAAACATCAGTGTGAAAGCAACTACGACTGAGAAGTTGGGCTTTACTGGGCGTCAAGAAGGTATTTTATGCAGTGCTGTGGTTCTGATTAGTAAACAATAATTTGTGTTAAAGATGCATTTTTGTTGCATTTTTTGTTACCATCCCCATTAACAATTTAACGTTACTTTTATTCTCCTTACTTCTATAACTGAAGTTTTACACGTGTCTTCTAATAAGGATTTATTATGAAAGATCAAAATCAAGATATCGAAACCCTAATCCGCAACCAAATTAAAGAAAACCCAGTACTGCTTTATATGAAAGGCACGCCGCAATTCCCACAGTGTGGTTTCTCTGCTAAAGCCATTGAAGTATTGACTCAAATTGGTCGTCCGTTTGCTTTCGTTAATATTTTAGAAAACCCTGAAATTCGTGCCACACTACCGAAGATTGCAAACTGGCCAACTTTCCCACAATTATGGATTAACGGTGAGTTAATGGGGGGTTCTGATATTATCCTTGAGATGTATCAATCCGGTGAGCTTAAGCCTTTGGTTGAAGAGCATAGCCAAGCTTAATTGATAAAATTGTACTAAAAAGATTGCACTAAATAGTACTAAAAAGAACAATAGTGCTAAAAAGATTGCACTAAAAAGTAAGTCGAGTAATAAAAGAGCCTCAGAGAATATCTGGGGCTTTTTTGGTAGTAATGTGCCGCTTAGCTGGCGTGTTATGTTTTTGTATGTGAGCGCTTTATAAATCCATAATAATCGCCATATACCGGTTAAGTAAAAACTATTTAATAGGTATGCTTTGGGCATACGCTAAAGATGGGCTGTTGTTTTTAATAGATTTAAGCTACTAGCCAATCGGTTTAAGCTATCAGTTTTAAGCTACTAGTTTTAAGTTGCTAATAGTCTAAGCCAACAGATATTTTGCAAATTGGTCAAAGTGATAGCTAACATCAGCTTGTTTTTAGAAAATATAGGAATAACATATGACTTCAAATGACAAGTTAGTACAAAAACGCAAATTATTAGAAGAGCAATCAGAAAAAATCAAAGCCATTGCCGATAATGAGGTATATTCTGCTCTTAAGTGTATTCACTTATTAAGTGTAGCAGGGGGAGCGACCAGTGAGACTTATAAAGCCATTGAGCAACGTGTAATGATGGATGAAGACACGCAAGGCGCCTATCATTTAGCGCTTATGGCGCAGTCAACGGCAGATTTGCCAGTTGATGCTCGCCAGCTAATTGAGCTGGTGGTTACCAAAGGGCAGAGCAGTCAGTTATTGTCTTTACTAAAAAACTTACCGGTACCGCCAGTTGAAGCGATTAAACAGCGTATTTTATCTGAAGGAGATCAAGAGATTGTGGCCCAGATGACGGCTTATCTTGAAATCAATCCAGAAGGGATAGGCAGTCAATCTTTATTGGGTAATGGTCAGCACGAGCGTATTGTCCCCTTAAGTCAAACTCAAAACTGATATGCTCAATTAATTACTAAGTCTTACCATAACAATCACTTAAGATAGCTAAAAGGCACTCAAGATAGTTCTTGAGTGCCTTTATTTATTATGTGGTGTGTATTATTAAATCTTTAGGGGGTGGGTAACTTATGAGGACAACAAAAAAACTTGATCGCCTACAAGATTAACCGCATAGCTATTAAGCTTTATGTCTTGATCCTCAAGGCATTGCCCGGTAGCCAAGTTAAAACGCTGCTTATAGATAGGTGAGGCAATATAAATAACTTCTTGTTCATGAATGCTTCCATCGTTAAGCTCAGTTTTTAGCAAGGTGCCTCCAATAAGCCCTCGTGACAGCACGTTGGCATTGCTAAAAGGGTCAAAGTTATCAATGGCGAACAATTGGTCGTCTTTGGTGCGAAACACAGCAACTTGCTTGCCCTCAATAAGGGCACAAACGCCTCCTTCTGGGATAATATCATCAAGTTTGCAAATTAATTGAGTGGTCATAAGATGTTCCTTCAGTAAGTAATGATAATGTGGGGAATGAGTATGCTAAACGACTGATTCTAATACCTGTTTTTCGGTGTCAGTAGCAGGACGGATTTGTTCACGTTCGGTCACAAATACCACGTTATCATCGGCCAACTCACTATTAACAAAATGGCGGAAACGTTTTAGTTTTTCTTTGTCAGAGATGGTTTCTTTCCATTCGCAAACATAATTATCCACCAAAAGCTGCATCTGCTCTTCAAGCTCTTCGGCAATACCCAAACTGTCTTCGATAATGACCTGTTTTAGATATTCTAGACCACCCTCTAAGCTTTCACGCCACTTAGAGGTGCGTTGCAGCTTATCTGCTGTCTTGATATAGAACATGGTAATACGGTCGATATACTTAATGAGGGTATCGGTATCAAGGTCAGTGGCAAACAGCTCCCCATGACGTGGCACCATACCGCCATTACCAGCTACATAAAGGTTCCAACCATTTTCGGTGGCGATAATACCGAAGTCTTTGGACTGAGCTTCTGCACATTCACGGGTACAGCCTGAAACGCCCATTTTGATTTTATGCGGTGAGCGAACGCCTTTATAGCGGTCCTCTAATCTAATGGCTAGACCCATGCTGTCATCCACTCCATAGCGGCACCAGTTGTTGCCCACACAAGATTTAACGGTACGTAGTGACTTACCATAAGCGTGACCGGTCTCGAAACCTGCTTCGACCAAACGCTCCCAAATATCAGGTAATTGTTCTAATCGTGCCCCGAATAAGTCCACTCGCTGTCCGCCGGTTATCTTGGTATAAAGATTAAAGTCTTTGGCAACTTGGCCTAATACAATAAGTTTGTCTGCGGTAATTTCACCGCCAGCAACGCGAGGTACGACAGAGTAGGTACCATCTTTTTGAATATTGCCTAAGTAGTAATCATTGGTTTCTTGCAAGGGAGCAAGCTCAGTTTTTAGGACATAGTCATTCCAACAAGACGATAAAATTGAAGCCACTGCGGGCTTGCAAATCTCACAGCCATGACCGCTTCCATGCTCAGTTAACAATTTATCAAAGGTTCTAATGCCTTGCACACGTACTAGGCCATATAGCTCTTGGCGTGAATAAGAAAAATGCTCACACAGATCATTGTTGACCTCAAAGCCAAGCTCAGTTAATTGATAAGCCAATACATCTTTAACCATAGGGGCACAGCCGCCACAGCCGGTCCCTGCTTTGGTGCAACTTTTGACCTCAGCCAGTGAATAAGAACCATCTTCAACCGCAGCACATATCGCCCCTTTGGTCACATTAAAGCAAGAACAAATAGTAGCCGCATCAGGTAGATTTTCTACGCCCATTGAAGGTTTTTCTACATTAGGAAGGATTAAACTTTCAGGATGAGCTGGTAAATCAATGCTGTTTAGGAATAACTGTAATAAGTTGTTGTAGTCTTCGGTATCACCCACCATAACTGCTCCAAGTAGCTTTTTATTATCGCTACTGGTAACCAGCTTTTTATAAATTCCTTCGTTAGGATTCTGATAGACATAACTTAAGCTACCTTCGGTCTTACCGTGAGCATCACCGATACTACCGACATCTACGCCCATTAGCTTTAATTTGGTGCTCATATCTGCACCAGTAAAGGTCTGTTCAGCATCACCGGCTATTTGAGCGGCACAAATACTGGCCATAGTGTAGCCAGGAGCTACCAAACCAAAGATTTTATTGTCCCAAACTGCACATTCACCTATTGCATAGATATCTTCATTGTTAGTCTGACAAAAGTCATTAATCAAAATGCCTCCGCGGCCACCTAACTTAACTCCACATTCAGGATTACTCTTCATGATGCCATCTTGTGGACGAATACCGGCACTAAACAAGATAAGGTCGGTATCAAGCTCAGTATCATCAGTAAACTTCATGGTCAAAAAGGTTTGTTTATCTAAGTGCAGTTCATCTTGGTTGTCTGTTTGATGAATATCATGATTTAGTGACACACTGCGATTATGAACTATCTCTTTCGTGTTCTTACCAGTCAATACGGTTACGCCCAAAGCTTCAATCTTCTTCTTTAAAATTTCACCACCAGCAGGGTCCAGTTGAACCCCCATAAGCTGGGGGGCAAATTCCACCACATAAGTCTCAAGGCCCAAGGTTACTAAGGCTTTAGCTGCCTCTAAGCCTAAAAGCCCGCCACCAACCACTACACCCTTTTTAACATTGGGCTTCTGAGCTGTTTCAAGAATATCATCTAGATCTGCTATGGTGCGATAGACATGGCAATGGGAGTGATTACCCCCTTCAATTGGAGGCACAAACGGGTAAGAACCCGTCGCTAAAACTAATTTTTTATAATCAACACTTTCTCCACCTTCTACGGTAATACTCTGCGTGTCGCTATTGATATCAACAATTCGCTTGTTTAGATGAAGCTGAATCCCAGCAGCATCGTAGTCAGTCATATCTACTAGGTTTAGTTTCGTAGCATCTTTATGCTCGAAGTAGCTCGATAGATAAACACGGTCATAAGCGGGGCGATCTTCTTCTGCAAAGACATGGATGTCATAGGTTTTATTTAGGCCAAGTTCAATTGCTTTTTCTACAAAGTGATGACCTACCATGCCGTTACCAACTACGATTAGGTTGGGTTTATCGTTACTATTTATATTATTCATATCTGCCTTAATCATGAATTTAT
>JAHHUJ010000068.1 GCA_020024075.1 Psychrobacter sp. | reverse complement strand
GTAGAAATTCCTCCGTTTCCTCCCTATTCCACTGATTGGGTTTAAAAGGAAGAAATCTCGACAAATTATTGGCCTGTTTTTTGGTCTCAGGAGACCATAACCAACGCTCGAGAAACATCAAGCGCATACCCCAGTTACTAAAATCTCGCTGCTCAATAGGTTGTACTATCAGTATTTTTGCCTCTTTGTGCCGGTTATCATCAAAGATATCTTGAAGTAAAGGCAACAGTACTTTTTTTTGCCCTTCCAAACATTGTAAAAACTGACCGTTCCCGTAGCAAAGCGTCCCTGTAATCCCATTTTGTTGATTATACTGGCGCGCATCTTGCTCTACAGTCTGAAAAATAGCAGGCTTAAAACGGCTTTTAAGAGTCAAACTACTAGCATAGACCAAACGAACTAAATCATTGTCTTCTATTTTGCTTAATGCTATAGCTGTATCGTGTTCTTTGAGAGGCATAATTTAGTCCTTAGCATGCTTCACAGTTTGTTATCCGAAGCAGGATTAAATAGAGCATACATAATTTAATGTCAATAATACAATAAATTACGTTTTTTATATACTTATTAACATAAAAATTAATTTCCCCTGTTTTAGGTACTCTTTAGGCCTAGCAATACCACTCTATAACCCTTGTTTTGTTTATCACTCAGTCAAGCTGCTGTAAGGGTTAACTCAATCTCCAATACAAAAACAATCAAGCATATCAGTACAGAGTCACAACCATAATAACTAGGTTACAATTCTTTATTTTTCATCTCCCCCTTGGCCCTTATAATATATTTTTTCACAATACTTTAATACTTAGTAACCAGTTCTTAGCAATAAGTGCCCAATACCAATAATTGATACTTAGCGCTTATTAATGAATGCATACGCTTATTAATGAATGCATAATAATTGGTACTGAGTAATGAATGCTTAAAATCCAAAATTTTTCTATCCCCGCAACGAGTAATTCCATGACCCAAAAAACTGAAGACTTTCACTTAAAAATAGCTGAAATCAAGAAAAAAGATTACCCTCAACTAAAAACCTTAATGGACCGTGTCTACGTAAACTTAGGCGGTGCTTGGTCAAAAAACACCATCCATACCCTTATTGATTCCTTCCCTGAAGGACAAATCGCCTTATTCGACCACGATAAGTTAATCGGTATGGTATTAACCATGCGTGTCAATTATCAAAAATTCTCTAACCCTCATACTTATGATGATTTACTGGGGCAACGTGAGATTATTAAGGATGACCCCGAAGGCGATGCGTTATATGGTATTGATGCCCTAATCGATCCAGATTACCGTGGCTATCGTTTGGGTCGCCGTCTTTATGATGCGCGCAAAGAATTGTGCCGTCAGATGAATTTTAGGGCCATTTTGGCAGGCGGCCGCATCCCCAAATACCACAGCTACCAAGACATGACTCCAGGTGAGTATATTGATGCTGTTGAAAACCGTGAGATATACGACCCTACTCTATCCTTCCAGCTATCAAATGGCTTTATCGTTAAACGCATATTAACGGGCTATCTACCTGATGATAAACAGTCTAAAGGCTTTGCCACTTTATTAGAGTGGGCCAACATCTATTATGAGCCACAAGACTATAAGCCCAATACTCGCAAAACAGATGTCCGTATTGGTGGTATTCAGTGGCAGATGCGTGAGGTGGAATCTCCTGAAGAGTTGTTACAACAAGTTGAGTTCTTCGTAGACATTATGGCCGACTATAATGCTGACTTTGCTTGCTTGCCAGAATTCTTTAATGCGCCACTAATGGGACTGTGTGATTCAAGCGATCAAAACGTTGCTATTCGCTTTTTAGCGGACTATACCGAGTGGTTTAAAAATGAGATTTCAAATTTAGCAGTCAGCTATAACGTTAACGTCATTACCGGCTCTATGCCTTTGTTTGATGAAAATGAAGAAGTGCTTTATAACGTCAGCTACCTATGCCGCCGTGATGGTACTGTGGAAGAACAACGCAAAATCCACATCACCCCGCATGAGCGTAGCGCTTGGGTCATTGAGGGCGGCAACAAAGTACAAGTGTTCGATACCGATGCTGGACGTATTGGCATTTTGATTTGTTATGATGTAGAGTTCCCTGAGCTTGCCCGTCTCTTGGCACTAGAGGACATGGACATCTTATTCGTTCCTTTCTGGACAGATACCAAAAACGGCTATTTACGAGTTCGCCACTGTGCCCAAGCTCGTGCTATTGAGAATGAATGTTATGTCATGATTTGTGGCTCTGTGGGTAACCTACCTCAAGTTGAGAGCTTGGACATCCAGTACGCTCAATCTTCGGTATTCTCTCCATCTGACTTTGCTTTCCCACACGATGCCATCATGGCAGAAACCACTGCCAACACAGAGATGGTATTCTTCTCAGACCTAGACTTAGACAAGCTTATCCATGTGCGTAACGAAGGGTCAGTCAATAACTTAAAAGACCGCCGTGATGACTTATTTACCCTAAAATGGAAGAAAAAAGCCAAAAAGTCGGTGGCAAATAGCTCGCGAGAAGAGTTAAAGCAGAACGCTCATAGCGTCACCGAAGGTGTGCCTATGCACGATAGAGCGACCAAACCCTTTTAAATAAAAGCAGCTTAGTCTATTTAAATATTAGCATAAAGGCTTCTCTGGCTTTGAAACCCACTCATTTATTAAAGACACAAACAATTATGACACAGGATCAAAAGTCAGTAGATGACCATCAACCTAATAATAGGCAGTTTAAGACTAAGCTGCCTAATAACGATGATACTTCAGTGGCAAGCTCGGCTTCAAAGCCAAAGCCAAAGTCAAAGCTGATATCTTGGAGCTGGTCTGCGCTTAAATACTTAGTAATTTTTGCGGTTATCTATACCGTTATTAACTGGTGGCGACAGCCGGTCATGCCAGCCCAGCCACAGCTACAACTGACCGACTATCAAGGGCAAAGTGTCGATATCGAAGCTTTAAGCCACGAGTCCCCTGTCTTGGTTTATTTTTGGGGAACTTGGTGCCCTATCTGTAGCACCACCTCACCAAAAGTAAACTCCTTAGCACAGTCGGGCAACTATCCAGTGGTAAGCATCGCTGTTCAGTCTGGTAGCAATCAAGATATTGCGCAGTTTATGACCGAGCATAGCTATTCATTCACCACCATCAATGATGAGTCTGGCAAGATATTTAGTGATTGGGAGGGACAAGTTACCCCCTCTTATGTGGTCCTTAAGGACGGTGAGATGAAGCAAGGCTTAACCGGTATCCAGCCGGAGTGGTCTCTTAGATTAAGACTGTGGTTATCCTCGCTATTTTAAGGTCTCTTTATCCTTTATCATCCTTTATCTTTATAATCTATATGACAGCTATTATTTATAATGGCTGTCATTTTTTATTTCTCTAATTAGAGGTTTTGACCACTAAAACTAAATATCAGTGGCCAAGCGTCTATATATCGTGTCTTAAATTCGTCTATAATACCTGCCATTACAGTGTCGCTATCAGCGTTGACTTTAAGTTGTTGTTGACGTCACTTATACCGTAACGCAATACTCAAATTAAGGACTACTTATGGACCCTCGCCCTGGTGATAATGCCGCCCCCTCCTCAGAAACCCCCACCCCTTTATACGAGTATGATCCCGACTTTAGTAATGGCAAATGGTTTCCGACTTGGAAGCCCTTTCAAGGGGATCTAGATCAGCATTCTGTCGCTATTAATGAGTACTTACCTGCTGGTAAAAGTGTCATGCTAGGGGTGCAGCATACATTTGCTATGTTTGGTGCAACGGTGCTAGCCCCTTTATTAATGGGCTTTGATGTCAACCTTGCTATCTTGATGTCAGGTATCTGTACTATCCTTTTCTTCTTAATGACTGGTGGTCGTATGCCCAGTTATCTGGGCTCTAGCTTCGCTTTTATTGGCCCTGTTATCGCGGCCACAGCTTATGCAGGCAGTGGTCCTAATGCCAATCTAAATGTAGCACTGGGCGCCATTATGGTGTGCGGTATTCTCTATGCCCTAGTGGGGTTACTGGTGATGAAGGTCGGTACCAACTGGATTGAAAAATTAATGCCTCCCGTGGTTACCGGTGCGATTGTGATGATTATTGGCCTTAACCTTGCGCCTGTCACGATACAAGGGGTTTCCGCCAACCAGTTCGATGCTTGGATGGCGACATTAACCGTAGTATTAATTAGTAGTGTGGCCATATTTACCCGAGGTATGCTACGCCGTCTACTGCTATTAGTAGGATTAGTTCTGTCTTATGTGATCTACTATCTGGTAACCAACGTTATGGGATTTGGAACTCCTATTGACTTTAGTGGCGTACAACAAGCTGCTTGGTTTGGCATACCTACAACACATACACCTGAATTTAGCTTGGATGCCATTATTCTTATTGCACCGATTGCCTTTATTCTAATCGCAGAAAACTTAGGTCACTTCAAGGCGGTAGAAGGCATGACTAAGTCTCATGTTACCCCTTATATTGGTCGAGGTTTCTTAGCAGATGGCCTAGCCACTACCCTCTCGGCAAGCTTTGGTGGTACAGGGGTGACCACTTATGCTGAAAACATTGGGGTTATGGCTGTGACTAAAGTTTACAGCACTACCATTTTCGTTATGGCTGGTATCGTGGCTATCTTCTTAGGCCTGTCACCGAAGTTTGGCGCTATTATTCAAAGTATCCCCTCGGCACTACTGGGTGGGGCTTCTATTGTGGTATTTGGCTTAATTGCTGTGGCCGGTGTAAAAATCTGGATTGATAATAAAATCGACTTTAGCAAAAACAGCAATCTCATAATTGCCGCTGTAACCGTGATTATGGGTGCTGGTAACTTTAGCTTGCATCTGGGCGGCTTTGACTTAGGCGGCATTGGTACCGCCACTTTAGCCGCTATTGTGTTGAACGCATTATTCAACCGCGAAATCGCCAATAAGCGTGCGGCTTAGGCTGATAGGTTACGCCAATTATTGGTCAAATTTATTCAGTGTCTAAGTACGCAAAAGCCCACAGTTTATGCTGTGGGCTTTTTTATGGCAGTTTATAGCTGAATAACTGTAGCCAAATGATCGCAACTAGAAAAAGGTTAGTCAAAAAACAAGCTAGGCGACCTTATTTGCGCCGATAAAATCTTGAAAAAAAGCGATAGCGTCGCAGCTTAGCAGTTTGAGTCAAAGGCTTGGGCTTAAGCGATCCTAAATAAATAGCAAACATGGTTAACCCTGCCCCTGTCCACTGTAAGCTATTGATAGACTTGTCCAACCAAAAGTAGTCAATAAACAAAGCTGCCACCGGCTCACTTAGCAGCAATAACCCGGTTAATGCTAGCGATAATTTGGGAATTGAATAAGCAATTAACCCCCAAGCCAAGCACTGCATCACCGTACCATACACTATAATCCAGCCCAAATCAGACAGTGAAGTTGGCAATATTTGACCTTTATCAAACAAAAACATCGGAATCAACATAGCCAAGCTACCGCCAATACTAATTCGCTGCATCAATAAAAATATTGGCGTTGGTGAAGCTTGGTGGGTCAAGCGAATAAAAGTCATCGATGCCGCCAACATACTGGCCGAAACTATCCCGGTCACAAAGCCATAGGCGGCATGATTATTATTAGCAAACTCAGGACTGGCTATAAACACCACACCCATGAGGGCAATAACCAAGCTTATCAACTGCACTATGGTCTGACGCTCTTGAAATATCAAGAAGCCCAAAGCCGCCAAAAAGAATATTTGTAAGCTATTGAGTAAGGTAGATATCCCTGGGCCAACCGCATAAATACTTTCATGCCATAATGCCAAATCCAACCCTAAAAAAGCACCGGATAGCAGGGCAAAAATCAATGCTTTGTTATTATTTACGCGACTGTTGGCTATATCATGGTTAGGGTTAGGGTTAGGGTTAGGGTTAGGGTTAGGGTTAGGGTTAGGGTTATTGTAATAGTCATTGCCATTAGGCATTTTTTGGCGAAATACTGCGGCCAGAATAGTAAACACTATGCCAGATATTGCCAGTCGCCAAAAGGCCATAGCATAGCCCCCAACCTCGACATGGGCAACAATAAGACTACCCAACCCAAATATAACACACCCAAGAATCAGCCCGATCGCTGGCAGCTGAGAGTTGTCCTTTTGCTGTATCATAAATCGACCTAACCCTATCCCTTATAAAATCACGAGAAATTAGTTTGAATAGTAATAAGTATAACCCTACTTTAGAGATAGAAGACACTGTTTTGGATTTACAGATATTAAAGCCAAAGTATTCAAAATCAATGAAGAGTTAAGTGCGATTTGTCACGCCAAATTGTAGTAACTGCCTCTAGTCTAATATATGGCCTAATATATGTTCTACTATTAAGTAGATGATACGTCCTTAATTTTCAGGTATTGTTTTAGTTGGCAAATTTATATAAAGTTTTTAGAGGGTAATAACTCACTCTTTATGTATGCAAAATGCAGAATAGAGTGAATTAAATAAGCCACATCATCACATAACAAATCAGCGCATTACACGTGAGCTGTGAATTTAAGGACAAATCAATGGCATCAAATAATAATGTTTTACGTTCACGCGTCAGATTACTAGGGTCCTTTTTAGGGGAAGCTATTGCTCGCCAATCAGGGCAAGAAACAGTTAAAACTATTGAGGTATTACGTAAAGGATTCATTCAAGAACGTCGCTCCCCTGACCCCAAGAATAAGCAAAAACTAATAGATCTTATTGCCTCTTTAGACAATAAGACACTACAGAATGTTATTCGTGGCTTTTCAATATACTTCTTTTTGGCCAACCTCACAGAAGAGAACTTCTTACAACAAGAGCGAAGCCTCTTAAAAGAGAACTCTTACCATTATTGGGAAGGCTCGTTTCGCCATACGTTATTAGAGTGTAAAGAGCGTAATATTGAAGCGGACCAAATCAAAGAACTGATCGACCAGCTAAAGTTTATACCGGTATTTACGGCTCACCCAACTGAAGCTCGTCGCCGCACTACCATGAACATCTTACAGACCCTTTATGTTCATAGTAATACTCTAAATGAGCTGCCTGAGGGCAGTGCAGCTTATGAAGAAGCCAAGCAAAAAACGGCTGAAGCCATTGATTTGCTGTGGTCATCGGATGAAGTTCGCACTCGTAAACCTTTGGTTTTTGATGAGATTAATAACGGACTACATTACTTTAATGCCAGTTTATTTACTGCCATTCCTCAGGTCTACCGCAATATAAAAAATGCCATCGTAGATATCTATCCTGAGCTGTCTGATTATCCATTACCAGCCTTCTTACGTTTTGGATCTTGGATTGGCGGTGATAGAGATGGCAACCCTTTTGTTACTCACGAAACCACAGAAATGGCGGTATTGATGCACGCCAATACTGTACTGCGTCATTACCGCGTTGTCCTCAAAAAGCTACGCCGTGAGCTGATTCACAGTGACACCATCGTTGATATTTCTCCTGAAATCTATCAGCGTATTGAAGAGTACCGTGACCTAGATCAGAAGGTGTTTTACTACAACCCAGAGGACTACAACCATGAACCTTACCGTAGGCTGCTATCCCTAATCCTTGAAAAGATTTCAGCCACCAATCAATACATTCAAAGCCAAGGTGAGGATTTAGAAGCCGCCGCTTATGCTTACTCTAGTCCCGAGGCGCTACTAGATGATTTACGCCTAATTAGACAAAGTGTCAGCATCCACGATGAAGCACACTCAAAAGGGCTGCTGCTTGATATGATTCGCTTGGTTAAAACTTGCGGCTTCCACCTTGCCTCTTTAGATATCCGTCAAGACTCCGCTTATCATGGCGAGGTTATCGCAGATATCTTTGATAGTGCCTCTAACCTACCCGACTATCGTAACTTGAGTGAAGAAGAGCGTCAGCAGTGGTTAACTCATCTTCTGCAGCAGCCGGGTACGCCGCTAATTTATAGCGACAACTTAAGTGATCAAACTCGTGAACAGCTGGCTTTAATGAACTCTATTGCCAAGCTAAGAAAACTGGTTGGTGAGAATACCTTTGGTAGCTACATTATCTCGATGACCAACAATGCCAGTCAACTATTGGAAGTTTTATTATTAATGCGCTTTGCTGGCTTATCTGGTGTTGATGATGAGGGCAATTTGTTTGCAGCCTTGCCTGTAGCCCCTCTGTTTGAAACCATCGATGACTTAAAGAACATCGATCATATTATGCCTGCGGTATTAGACAATCCTCTATATCGTCAGCTACTACAAGGCTCAGACAATATTCAAGAGATTATGCTAGGGTATTCAGATTCATCAAAAGATGGCGGTATTATTACCTCAGCTTGGCAACTATACAGTGCCCAGCAAACCATCACTGAGATTGCCAAAAAGTACGGTATCCAAACCCGCCTATTCCACGGCCGCGGCGGATCTGTTAGCCGTGGCGGCGGCTCAACCCACCAAGCTATTGCCGCTCAGCCGGCAGGCACTCTAAATGGTCAAATCAAATTCACTGAGCAAGGTGAAGTTCTGTATGCCAAATACGCCAATCCAGATACGGCAGTATTTGAATTAACTATGGGTATCACCGGCGCCTTAAAGGCCAGCTCGTCTCGCTTCGTTAAGCAGCCAGAGCAGCTGACAAGCTATGAGTCATTATTTGCACGCTTGGCAGAAGCTGGAGAGCAGCAGTATCGTGCACTTACCGATAACACTGAGGGCTTCTATGAGTTTTATTCTCAAGCGACGCCAGTTCAAGAGATTTCGTTATTAAATATCGGCTCTCGCCCAGCTCACCGCAAAAAAGGCTTACCTAGCAAAGCAACTATCCGCGCTATTCCTTGGGTATTTGGCTGGTCTTTGGCCCGCTTCACCCTACCAGCTTGGTACGGTGTCGGTAGTGCTTTAGATAGTGTTAAGCAAGATGAGGCACTAATGAAAGAGATGAATGATAACTGGCCATTCTTTAAAGCCTTTATCAGTAATATTGAAATGGCATTTACCAAGTCAGAGATGAATATTGCCCGTGCTTACAGTCAGTTATGCGAAGATGAAACCTTACGCGAAACAGTGATGCAAGCTGTCATTAAAGAACATGAATTAACTCAATCTGGGCTAAATTCGTTGCTTGAACAGCAATCCTTGCTATCTGGTCAACAGGAGCTGGCAAACTCGCTAGAATGGCGTAATGCTTACCTAGATCCTATGAACTACATCCAGATTGAGTTGTTAAAACGTCTGCGTCATCCTGATAAAGTACAACAAGATGCCCACAATAGCTTAGATGTGGAAGACCCCTTAATCCGCAGTATCAATGCTTTGGCTGCGGGTCTTCGCAATACTGGCTAAGCATTTATAAATAAACTTTGAGACACAAAAAAACCCATCGCAGTAATTGCAATGGGTTTTTTAAGACATTAAGCAATCAATAGAATAACTGATTGCTTACAATCTTCAGCTTATTTAGCAGCAGCGGCCTGAGCAGCAGCAACTTCAGCAGCGAAGTCTTCTTGTTTTTTCTCGATACCTTCACCAACTTCGAAGCGTACGAAGTTTTTAACAGTTACGCCTTCAGCTTTAAGAATATCGCCAACTTTTTTGTCGTTATCCATTACGTAAGCTTGACGTACTAAAACTACTTCGTCTAGGTACTTACGTAGGCTACCTTCGATCATTTTTTCAACGATATTGTCAGGCTTGCCAGATTCACGAGCTTTCGCTTCAGCGATGTCTTTTTCACGAGCTAAGGTATCCGCTGGTACATCAGTGTCGTTAGCAGCTATTGGGTTGAATGCAGCAATGTGCATTGCTAGGCTCTTACCAGTTTCTTCGCTAGCACCTTCAGTTGATACCACAACACCGATACGTAGGCCATGACGATAAGAAGCTAGGTTCTCACCTTCAACGATTTGCGCACGACGTACTTGGATGTTCTCACCGATTTTTTGTACTAAAGCTACACGCGCTTCTTCAACAGTTTGACCATTACCATAATCAAGCTCAGAGATAGTAGCTACGTCAGTAGTGTTGTTAGCTAAAGCTAATTCAGCTACTTTGTTAGCAAATGCT
>JAHHUJ010000067.1 GCA_020024075.1 Psychrobacter sp. | reverse complement strand
CCCCGACTATCCTGTGCTCAATGTAGCCTCAGCAATACAAGTAGTTGCCAGCTTCATTTATAGTCGTTTTCTGCAGCATGATCTACAGGCTAAGCCGACTGCTAATGATACTGACACTGAAATTGAGATACGACAAAGGCAAAGCTGGGACATGCCAGCGATAAACCAACAACAACGAAACCAACTACAGACCCGAATTATTGAGCTAATGCAGCGTTTGGAATTAGTAGAAACCACCGAACCTGATAAATTAAGAGAGCTTCCAAGCCGCCTATCACGCCTGCTATCAAGACTGCAGTTAGATCAAAAAGAATTTGAGATTGTAAGCTCTATTATTGCTAAGATTAAACGAAAGTTGTAACGTTATACTGACCTATATTTTTAACCCACACTGATTATAAAATAAGACAATCTTATGAGACTAATTACAGCCATAAAAAAAGCCAAGGCCTCATTGCAAGAGGATATCGCGGCGGTATTCGAACGTGACCCAGCTGCCAGAAACAGTACAGAGGTTTTATTAACCTACCCAGGCATCCATGCGTTGATACTACACCGCGGTGCTCACTACCTATGGAATAAGGACTATAAATTCTCAGCCCGAGCCATCTCTTATGGCTCGCGTATGCTTACCGGTATTGAGATTCATCCAGCAGCACAAATTGGCAGACGTTTTTTTATTGACCACGGTATGGGAGTTGTCATTGGTGAAACGGCTAAAATTGGCGATGATGTCACCTTATATCATGGGGTAACCTTAGGCGGTGTTTCTTTAGGACAAGGCAAGCGTCACCCAACCTTAGAAGATGGTGTTATTGTGGGTGCTGGTGCCAAAGTTTTAGGGCCATTTACTGTGGGTAAAAATGCCAAAATCGGCTCTAATGCCGTAGTGGTAAAAGAAGTCCCTGCTGAAGCGACTATGGTAGGTAGCGCCGCTAGAATGATCAATGCTCCAACTGAATCTGAGTCTGCCAATGCCAGCAGCCAAGAAACCAGTCAATCCGCTAAAGAGCCAGACTGTCCAGACAACTCAAAACACTATGAGCAGCTTAATGGCAAACGCTTATCGGAGAGAGTCGACTTTAGTGCTTATGGTCTAAATCCAGATTCAGAAGACCCAGTCGCTGAAGCTTTTAGCAAGGTGCTTAGTCACATTCAGCAGTCTGAGACCCGCATTAATGAATTACAAAAAGCATTGTGCAAACTAGACCCAACCTTTAAGCCCAAAGACTGTGAAAGAATCTCAGTAGATGAGATTGATATGATAAATAAATAATCATGAATAAAAGCTATAAATGACTTAAACCATTAAAATACTGGGGCTTAATTACTGAGATTTAAGATAGGCCACTGCAGTTTAAAATAACCACTTACTGTCATAAAGCTCAATTAAACCTACCCATTCATGATTTTTGAATGGGTAGCGTTCTTCAACAGCGATGATCTCACCTGAGTCAGTCACAATCGCTAAGATATCAATATCAATAATAACCACTCTATTATTTGGCTCGGT
The DNA here is from genome assembly GCA_020024075.1 of Psychrobacter sp. Taxonomy (GTDB): domain Bacteria; phylum Pseudomonadota; class Gammaproteobacteria; order Pseudomonadales; family Moraxellaceae; genus Psychrobacter. Next base: position 8,540 of record JAHHUJ010000067.1, on the reverse strand, counting down.
GATAGAGTGCAATAATTCATCAACTTCAAGCTGATTAATCTTTTCGGCCTCATAACAATCTTGTTGAATCTGCTTTTCAATCACTTTACTGGCTTTTACCAGCTCCCCTAAAGTTAATCTAGGCTGATCGGCTTCATTTAACTTTATATAACCGCACTGGTTGGTATAGTCAGGCTTAGGGTTTGCTGCCGTTGCCGTATAATCTGGATTGATAAATTCTGTTGACCAATATGCTTGGCTCGCCTGAGCTTCAAGCACTTCCCTACATTGCTGCAAGTGATAGCTCGCCTCTTGGTTACTGCCAAGCTCGACAATATAACCTGCAGGAGTTATATCAGAAATCTGCAATAAAGGCTGAATCTTAGAGATAATCTGCTGCTGAATACTTTCTTGAATATTCTTTGCGCTATCTAAACAACCTGAATGACTTAGGGCCGTTATTTGTTTTGTAATGCTTAGGCTATTTTTATCAACTTCTTTGACAGAGCCTTGCGCTGATAATTTATGACTACACATCAATAGTTAACCCCTCACGGTTTTTTGAGATTCCATAGCGATAGATCTATACCTCAAATCTAGCTTGCAGCAGAAGTTCTAATAATTTGGACGGCAACTGCATCAGCCTCAGCAATGGCAGTGGGTTTGGCAACACTCACTTCAACTTGAGTGGTGTTGTATTTGGCTAAGATATGCTCTGCAATTAATTCAGCCAGACGCTCAATCAGCATGGCCTTGGTTTGCTGACACAGCTCAGTGATGTCATCACATACTTCCTTATAATTGATGGCATCTTGTATATCATCGCTTTTGCCCGCTTTGCTGATATCTGTGGCCATAGACACATCAATTAATAGCGGCTGCTCAATTTCACGCTCCCAATCAAACACCCCTATTACCGCATTAACTTTCAGCCCTTTAACTTTGACGAAATCCGTGTTTTTTAGTGGTTCACTCATGGCAATATTCTCATATTATGAAACTAATAATTAGTGTAATTAGTTTTAGTGTGGTGCTATTGTTTAGCGCTATTAGCTTAATGGGTCTTTAATTGACCAAAGCTGATTACTGGACTTATTTCCTGCTCCGCGGTTCTTTTTTTTAGCATTTTAGAGGGTCTGTTTTGCCACAAATCAATACTAAATAAAAACAACCCAAACCAAATCAGGCTAAAGATCATCAATCTTTTAGTATCAAATGGCTCATGATAATAAAAGATAGCCAATAAGAAAATAATGGTCGGGGTCAAATAGTTCATAAAACTTAAAATACTAAAAGCCACCATTTTGGTTGATTTGTTAAATAACAGTAGAGGTATCAAAGTAATGGGGCCGGCCAGCATCAAAAACCAAATCTTATCACTTAGCCAAAATGACAGTGATGAGCTGGCCACATCAGAGCTCATAAACCACCAGATACAGATGGGTACTAGCAAAGCCGTCTCTATAAACATGGCATCTACTGCTTGCAGCGGGGTGCGTCTTTGCATTACCCCATACACACTAAAGGAGCAGGCCAACACCAAGGATACCCAAGGAATACTACCCAGCATCACCACTTGAATTAACACCGAAGCTAAGGCAAGTGACACAGCAATCCACTGCAGCGGACGCAATCTCTCTTGCAAGAACACTAGGGATAATAAAATACCAATTAAGGGGCTGATAAAGTAGCCCAAACTGGCCTCTAATATTAGATTGGCATTAACTGCCCAAACATAAGTGAGCCAGTTGATGGCAATAATAATCCCTGATAAAAAGGTAATCCAGATTAGACGAGGATTTGACTTAAGGGTACCTAGCCACTGCCAGCGTTTGGTCACTACCAAAAACACAGCCAAACAGGCAAAGGTCCAGACAATACGGTGCCCAATAATCTCAACCGCATTGTATTCTCCTAGCTGCTTAAAATAAAACGGAAAGCTTCCCCAGATACTAAAGGCGGCCAAAGCTGTGAGGATACCCTTGCTGGTGGTATGCACTACTGTGGATTTTGGTTTGCTGATCGTGCTGTTATTTGAGGTGGATAAAGACATATAAACAATCCAGAATACGGCTTGCGATGTGTGAGTGAGTCTATTTGTTTGTTGAATATTGGCTGTTCATTATATAGCTTGCCAGTGAACAACTGTGTATTATCTTTATTAGATAAAAAGAGCAAAGCCACCCTAGTTAGGATGGCTTCATTTTTGCTTTATATTTTTTGATATCTATCTTTCTTTTTTCAAACTTGTATTTAGTTTTTATCAAGAACTTTACTTATGACTGTCTAAGATTAGCTCTGTAATCGAGAGTGAAGGTTATACAGACTTCACTTCGATATTCATACCCAGTCTATTGCACAGCTCAGCAAATCCTGGGAAGCTGGTGTTTACCGTCTCAACCCCTTCAATTTTAATGCTATCCGAGGCTCGTAGGCTAGCTACCGAGAAGCTCATGGCAATACGGTGGTCATGATGTGAATAAATCTCTGCCCCGCCAAATACCGCTTCTGAATTATCGCCACCTTTACCTTCAATGATAATGCCATCTTCTGTCACAGTGCAGTCCACGCCTAACTGAGTTAAACCATCCGCCATCACTGCGATCCGATCCGACTCTTTAACACGCAGCTCTTTGGCACCGGTAAGTACCGTTTGACCCTCAGCACAGCTGGCAGCGATGAACAATACTGGGAACTCATCAATGGCCAGTGGCACCAGCTCTTCAGGAATTTCAATGCCTTTTAATTGAGAAGATTTAATCGTGATATCAGCGACAGGCTCACCGCCAACGAAGGTCTCATTACTAATAGTGATATCAGCATTCATCAGCTTTAAGATATCAATTACCCCGGTACGTGTGGGGTTCATGCCGACCTTAGTAATGGTAATTTCACTGTCTTTGGCAATAGCAGCCGCTACCATAAAGAAGGCCGCTGAGGAGATATCAGCAGGGACTGCAATATCACAAGCTGTCAGCTTACCGCCGCCAACCACACTGATTTTATTACCGTCAACTTCTACCTCATAGCCGAAAGCCGTTAACATACGCTCAGTATGGTCACGGCTAATTTCAGGCTGAATAACCGTGGTCTTACCTTCTGCCCATAAGCCGGCTAGCAATAAGCATGATTTAACTTGTGCTGAAGCCACTGGCATATCATAAGTGATACCTTGCAGCTTACTGCCTCGCTTATCGCTACCAGTAATACTAATAGGCGCGGTACCACGCTCGCCTGTGGTTTGTATGGTTGCTCCCATCTCACGTAATGGTTTTGCCACACGCTCCATAGGACGCTTCGATAGGCTGGCATCACCAGTTAATACACTGTCAAATGGCTGAGCTGCTAAAATGCCCGATAACAGGCGCATGGTAGTGCCAGAGTTACCCATGTACAAAGGCGTTTTGCTGGGCTTAAGTCCATTAATACCCACACCATGAATGGTCACCTCGCCGTTTTCAGGGCCTTCAATAGTGACTCCCATATCTCTAAAAGCTTGTAGGGTTGCTAAGGCATCCTCACCCTCCAAAAATCCAGTAACTTTGGTAACCCCTTCAGCCAAACTGCCAAACATAATACTGCGGTGGGAGATAGATTTGTCACCTGGAACAGTCATGCTGCCATTAATAGTAGTACTTGGGGTAATCACGTATGCGCTAGAGGCTTGATTTGAGGTTGCCATAGAGTTGTCCGTATTAGATGGGTCCGTTAGTTTTTTTGTATAAGGGGTGCTAGTCAGCATATGACCGAAATGTTTTCTGGCGGATTGAGCCCGGCCCAGTAATCCCAATAATTGAGTAGAATCCTCATTAATAATTAAACTGCGTAATTCTGATAAATACCTGCTGTATTCATCCAAAGCATTGATTAAAGCTGGTTTATTGGCAATAAAGATATCATGCCACATGACTGGATCGCTGGCGGCAATGCGGGTGAAATCTCGAAAGCCCCCAGCGGCATAGCGAAAAATATCCATATTGTCATCATGACTGGCCAATTGCTCTACTAAGTTAAAGGCCAGTAAATGCGGTAAATGGCTGGTGTAAGCCAGTACTGCATCGTGATGCTCGACCCCCATTTTCATAATGGTGGCACCCACACCCTCCCAAAGCTTAGCCACCTTATCAATGGCTTCAGGGTCAGTGGACTTCAATTCACAAATGATTAAGCTATGATTGACAAATAAGTTGCTACGGCGGGCATTGTAGCCAGACTGCTCTGCTCCAGCGATGGGGTGCGCCGGCACAAAACCTGAGGGCAACTGTTGAAAGACTTCTTTAGCAGCCTCAACCACATTTTGCTTGGTACTACTGACGTCACTGATGATGCAGTTCTCTTTAATTAAGCCTTGTTGCATGGCTTGGTTAATATCCTTGAAGATAGCGCCGACGGTCTTAACTGGGACCGCCACAATGATACAATCACTGCCTGCTACCACATCAAATAATGAGTCACTGCCTGCGTCTATCACCTCGTCTGCTATGGCGGTTTCGATACTGGCAACATGCTTGTCTACCGCTACCAATCTTCCAACCAGCTGTCTGTCTCTGATAGCTTGAGCCAAGCTTGCACCAATTAAGCCCAAACCTATTATACAAACCTGTTCAAACAGCATTTTTTATTAACCTACTTTTATTATATTAGTAATGAGTATTATATTAATAATGAGAATATCAATAATATATTGCTTTATTATATTGCTTTGACTTGCCTTTGCGCTTTGTCACTGCTTTGTCACAGCTGTCAAAACAATCTAGTATAGCAAACTTACATAGATTCCAAAGTGTCGCGTAGAGTATCTATTAGGCGAGTATTGTCTTCTGGAGTTCCTACCGTAATACGTAGCCACTCATCAAGCCCATAACCTGCTAAGGGCAGGACTATGATACCTTGCTCTAATAAGGCTTGGTTGATGCTAGCAGCGTCGCCCACATTTACCATAACGAAGTTAGCATACGACTTAACGAAGCCTAGACCTAGCGCATCAAACTGCTTACAAATCCAGCGCATTTGACCATCGTTTATTTTATGAACTTTGGCAATAAAGTCCTGATCCGCCAAAGCAGCTACCGCTGCCGATTGTGCCAATAAGCTGACATTAAATGGCTGTCTGATACGATTCAACATATCCGCAACATTAGGATGGCTTAGAGCATAACCCACGCGCAGACCTGCCAGCCCATATGCTTTAGAGAAGGTTCTTACCAAAATAACGTTATCAAACTCATCAATAAGCTGGCGATTATTGCTCTCTTCACAGTATTCAATATAAGCCTCATCCAACACCACCAAAACGTGTGCTGGCACTTGCTCTACAAACTCTCGAATCTCTTGTTTGCTCAATAAAGTACCGGTTGGGTTATTGGGGTTGGCAATAAATACCATACGCACATTATCACTTTGCTGAATGGCCTCAAGCATTGCCTGTAAGTCATGAGCATAGCGCTTGGCAGGTACTTCAATCCCAGTAGCCCCATTCATTTTGGCCAACATAGAGTAAACGATGAAGGCGTACTCACTATAAACTATGGCATCGTTATGACTGACAAAGGTGCGGGCGATGATGTCTAATAAGTCATTAGAGCCATTACCTAAAGTGACTTGGCTACTATGCACATCATTAAAGTCTGCCACGGCTTGCTTTAAATCCGTACCATTACTATCTGGGTAGCGAGCCAGCTGATCCAACTGCTTGGTAATCGCCAAAGTCACATAAGGAGACGATCCCAAAGGATTTTCGTTACTAGCTAGTTTTAGGACATCATTAACCTCATACTCACGCTTTAAATCCTCAACAGTTTTACCGGTTTGATAAGCTTTTAACTTTAAGATGCTATCGTAGGCTGGGGTTAAAAATGTTTTTTCAGTCATGGTATTACCTAATTTTGTGACAAGTAGCCAATGCGAAATTGGTTCTGGCGAATTAAAAGCATTCTAGTTTTAAATAATAGCTTAAGGATCAAATAACAGCTTAAGGCTCTAAATAACAGCTTGAGGATAAGAGCCTAAAATTCTAAGATCACGAACTAAAGGACGAATCTCCTCAATAGCAGCTTTGACATTGTCATCTTCGATATGACCTTCCATATCGATGAAGAACACGTAGGCCCACTTGTGTGGAAGCTCAGGACGGGTCTCAATACTGGTCATAGATACCCCATGCTTAGACAATGGTTTCAGGATTTCAATCAACGCCCCTGCTTTGTTATGCGCTGAGACTAAGATGGAGGTTTTGTCCTGACCTGAAGGCGCGATATCTTCACGTCCAATGATCAAGAATCGAGTGGTGTTGCCTGGGTTATCCTCAATATTTTCATGCAGCTTATATAAACCATACTCGGCTACTGCCACATCACCAGCAATGGCCGCTGAATGCCACTCATTCTTTAATCTACGTGCCGCTTCACCATTACTTGAAACCTGAACCCGCTCTACATTAGGATAGTTCACATCCAACCAATGGCGACACTGGGCCAATGACTGCTGATGCGAGTAGATACGGCTTAGACTATCAACCTTGGTATGCTCTGCCACTAAGAAGTTGTGATGGATAGGCAGCTCTACTTCACCGATAATTTTTAGTGATGAGCTCAAGAATCCATCAAGGGTATGATTCACTACCCCCTCTGACGAATTCTCCACTGGCACCACACCATACATAGCAGAGCCTGCTTCTACCTCACGGAATACATCAGTAATGGTGGTTAAAGGCACCGTGGTAGAGGCCTTACCGAAGTGCTTTAATGCTGCAGCATGAGTAAAGGTTCCGACAGGACCTAAGAAAGCAATTTTCTGCGGGGCCTCTAAGTCTAAGCATACCGACATAATCTCACGGAATAAGCGTGCCATCTTCTCATCACTAATAGGACTGTCTGAAGCTTGGTTGCGCTTCATGATGTTTTTTAGAACCTGCGCTTCACGCTCCGGGCGATAGAAGATGGGATTTGAATCTACTTCATCTGCGTGTTCTTTTTTGAAAACAGCCACTTGTTGTGCAAGTTTGGCACGATTACTAATGAGCTGTAAAATTTCACCATCCACTTGGTCAATTTTTTGGCGTAATTCAACCAATACATTCTCAGGGGCTGTAAATTGTTCAGCAGCCCCTGTTTTGGTATTGATATCAGCGTTATTATCGTTATTTGTTGACGAAGTCATAAAAAAAGCCTATGGGTCATGTTATGATAGTTAGGTACGTTACAAGTCATAATAAAGTAACTATAACAAACTTACGCCCTGTTAAGATAGCGTCGTTTAAGTTGTAAATACACTTCCCTCCCATTTTCAGTCGATTTGTGGATAGGAAAGTGTATTTTTTAATGGTATTAAGCTAGTTTAATACTCTGCAATAATTAACGCTAGAGGGTCCGCACTTTTATATTAAGTTACTGTATTTATTTACTATAACTTAGCATATACAACTGTGATGATACCCTTGATATTTTTTAATCCCATAGAAATAAATTAGGAATAGATGATGAGTGCCTTATCACAATTACAAACCATGACTACTATTGTTGCTGATACTGGAGACTTAAGTGCCATAGCTCGCTTAAAGCCAGTTGACGCTACGACCAACCCCAGTCTAATCACCAAAGCACTCACCCACCCAGATAAGCAGGCCATGTTGGCTGATACCCTAAACCGTTACTCCAATCACGGCGATGACATGATTGATAAAGTAATTGATGACTTAACGGTTCAAGTAGGCTGTGACATCCTAAAGTTAATCGATGGCCGCGTTTCAACCGAAGTGGACGCTAGACTGTCTTATGACACTGAGGGCACCATTGCCAAAGCCCACGAATTTATGGAAGCTTATGAGCGTGCCGGCGTAGACAAAGACCGCATCTTGATCAAAATCGCTGCCACTTGGCAAGGCATTAAAGCCGCTGAACAATTAGAAAAAGAGGGTATCCACTGTAACCTAACTTTAATCTTTGGTCAGCACCAAGCTGTGGCTTGTGCCGAAGCGGGCGTGACCCTAATCTCTCCTTTTGTTGGCCGTATCCTTGACTGGCAAAAACGCGAACAAAACCGTCAAAGCATTCCTGTCAGTGAAGATATGGGCGTACAGTCAGTGAAGCGCACTTATCAGTATTACAAACAGCACGGTTACAAAACTCAGGTTATGGGTGCCAGCTTCAGAAGCGTTGATCAGATTTTAGCTTTGGCAGGATGTGACCTACTAACCATCTCACCAGATCTTTTGGATGAGTTGGCAACTTTAGACACCAATGTAGAACAAGTGCTTTCAGCAGACATGGCAAGCGAAACTATGCCAAAGGTAAGCCTAACCGAAGAGCAGTTCAGTGCTGAATATGAAAAAGACAGTATCACTCAAACTTTATTGCCCAAAGGTATTGACGGCTTTATCAATGCCCGTGATGAGCTAGCCAAAGCTTTAAAACAGTTAAAAAAATGACCGTTAAAAAAATAACCGTTGTATAAATAACAGTTGTATAAATAATTACTGTATAAACAACTGTTAAGTGTATAAACAACTGTTAAGCACGTTAAGCTGTCATCTAGACCAAAAAAAACTCTACGCTAGCGTAGAG
>JAHHUJ010000066.1 GCA_020024075.1 Psychrobacter sp. | reverse complement strand
TTTTATTTGCTTAGGCTATTTATTTAGTAAGGCTGCTCTAGTTAGGCGACCAAGGCTTATTAGCTTATTGATTCACAACAAGCCATTGGCTAAACGCCAGCTATTGATTAAAACATCTAGCCCACACCCAGCTCAATTAAGCTAGCATTACCCCCAATAGCCGTGGTATTCACTGTCTTAACTCGCTCGGTACAAAAGCGCTCAAGATAGTCTGGCTGAAACATTTCGCTACAACCCTCCAGATCTGTTACCGCTACTAGCTGCGTTAAAATCCCATCTGTTTCAGCCAAGTCCTTGCCAATTTGTAATAGCTCTTGCGGCGTACCCACAGCACCAATAACCGCCAAACGGCTGATATTAAGTAGTGTAGTCAACTCTGAATCATTGGTAATGCTCATTACCCCAGCATATACCCCAGCCTGATTGAGAGCCGCCATAGCCTCTTCACAAAGCTGCTGACGACTTGGATAACGCAAAAACACTTCATTACCCGTCAATAATGCTGCGACCAGTGTCCCCAAAAAGGCAATAGGATTGGCAGATTCAGTAGCCAACACCATAGACTTACCATGTGGAGCTAAATACAAGTCATTAGACTCCCCTGTGGCACCCTCTAGGCGGATAACTTCTGCTAGTTTTTTTGCTTGAGCCAACAGATGATCAAACAGAGGTTGTGCCTGCTCTCCATTAGGGCTAATATCGGCAAGCTTTCTACTGGCTTCTGTCAAAATAATACTACGCTTTACCGGCCCCAGTTGCGCCCAAGCTTCACACTGCTGGGCCTGATCTTGTTTAAATACTTTATTCATGAGCTTATCCTTAATGTCATTGCTTATTGTTATGAGAAAGCGTGCGTCTTAACCAAAATGGTCTAGTGTTGTATTAAACGTTTTGCCACTTCGTCAATCTAGCCACATAACGCGGGCCACCTGCTTTAGGCCCTGTCCCTGATAACCCGCAACCACCAAAGGGCTGCTCGCCTACTACTGCGCCAATTTGGTTACGGTTAATATAGGTATTACCCACTTTGGTACGGCGTTCAATATAATCAGCCACCGTTTCAATACGACTGTGGATACCCAGTGTTAGCCCATAACCGGTGGCATTGATCTCCTCTATAAGCTCATCAAGCTTGCCAGCTTCATAACGCAAAATATGCAAGATAGGTCCAAAATGCTCACCACCAATCACATCTATACCGTCCACTTCAATAGCCGTTGGTAATACAAAAGTACTGTTACTTAGATTCTCCGCAGACTCTGAGCTTATAGGGGTTTGGGCTATGACACGAGCTCGGCTGTCATTACGCATGGCTTCAATATGAGCACGTAGACTTTGCTGTGCATCTTTATCAATTACTGGCCCAACATCGGTGGTCACATTTGCAGGATTGCCTACCACCAGTTCAGCCATATTGCCTTTAAGCAGCTCAATAACCGTATCAGCAATGTCTTGCTGCAAGCACAGCACACGACAGGCTGAACAGCGCTGCCCTGCAGAACCAAATGCTGATAACACCGCATCTTTTACCACTTGCTCAGGCAGTGCCGTCGAGTCAACAATCATCGCATTTTGACCCCCAGTCTCTGCAATCAAGATAGGCATTGCTTTAGCAGAATTTTGCTCAGTGTCTAATTGAAGCACACGCTCAGTAGAATAAAGCGACTTATTAATGTGTCGTGCAGTCTGGGTAGAGCCAGTAAATACCACCCCATCAATTAATGGCGATGAAGTCAATGCTGCGCCTACCTCGCCAGCCCCAGTAACAAACTGTAAAGCATATTCAGGCACTCCCGCTTGATACATCAGCTGTGCCCCAAAGTAGGCAATCAAACTGGTCTGCTCAGCAGGCTTAGCGACTACGGTATTACCTGCCGCCAAGGCACCGACTATTTGTCCAGTATAAATAGCCAATGGGAAGTTCCAAGGACTAATACAGACCACTGTACCGCGAGCAGTGCGTTTTTGAGTGATTTGATTGCCAGCAATATCAGTAAAGGTATTGGTTTGCTGACTTAAGCGCTCAGCCTCATTGGCATAATAACGACAGAAGTCCACCGCTTCACGAATCTCATCAATACTGTCTTGTAATGTCTTGCCAGCCTCTTTATGACACATGGCCACCAGCTGGCTAAAATTCTGTTCATAGAGGTCTGCGATACGCTTTAAGACAGCACTACGCTCAGCTACTGATACTTGCTGCCACTGGCTTTGACCGGCTACTGCCGCCTCAATCGCCTGAGTGGCAAGCTGTGCATCGGCATAGACCACTTCACCGGCCACTACCTCATGATTCCAAGGTGCTACTACAGTATGGGTAGTTAACTGCTCCGCCGCCGTCTTATTAATTTGTTGCCCATTAACAATAGGATTTGCCGACCAAGTGTGTTGTAGATAGCTGTCTACTTGCGCTTTGAACGGTTGCCACTGCGAGTCAACAAAGATATTTGGGCCGAAGCTTGCCTGCCTATCTGTATAGATCTCTAACGGCATCACAATACGCGGGTTATGCAGCGTCTCGTGCTGGGTCAACGTGTCATAAGGATGCACGGTCAATGGCTCTATTGGGTGGCTTTTATCCAATAATTGGTGTACAAATGAGCTGTTAGCACCATTTTCTAATAGACGACGTACCAAATAAGGCAGCAAGTCTTTATGGGCACCGACTGGCGCATAGATACGCACCGGAATATTGTAGGTTTGCAGGATATGGTCATACAGAGCATCGCCCATGCCATGTAGGCGCTGGAATTCAAAATCTCTGTGCGGACTCATGGTCATCACTGATGACAAAGTATGGGCGTTATGGGTAGCAAACTGTGGCCAAAGCACCCCGCGAACCTGCTCAGTTAATAAGAATCTAGCACAAGCCAGATAAGCCACATCCGTGCCCTCTTTGCGGGTCCACACCGGATAGCCGGTGATCCCTTTTTGCTGTGCCAACTTAATTTCATAATCCCAGTAAGCGCCTTTCACCAAACGCACTGGGATACGGTCGCCCACTTCTTTTGCCAGACTAGCAAGCCAAGTCAATACCGCCAAAGCCCGTTTTGAGTAGCCTTGTACTACCAGCCCTAAGCCATCCCAGCCTTGAGTCATGGTGTCACGATATAAGGACTCAAATAGCTTCAATGATACCTCAAGACGATCTGCCTCTTCCGCGTCGATACTGATATCAACATCCACTTCACGCGCCGCTTCAATCAGCAAGATACAGCGTTGTCGCAGCAGCCCTAACACCTGATCAATCTGTGTTGCCTCATAACGAGGGTGTAGTGCCGACAGCTTAATAGATACTGAGGGCTTGGGCATACCCTCTTTTACTTTGATATCGGCAGTAGAGCGAATGGCGTGAAGATAATCACTAAAGTACTTCTCCGCATCCTTATGAGTAACCGCAGCCTCCCCCAGCATATCAAATGAATAGCTATAGCCTTTATTGCGATAAGGCTGGCTGTTACGGTTAGCCTCTTCAATGCTTTCACCCAACACAAACTGATGACCCATAATTTTCATAGCCCGCTGCATGGCACTACGAATCACCGGCTCACCCATTTTCTTAGTCATCCGATCTAAGAATCCCGCTGCTGTGGTAGAGCTATCAATACTCACCACACGGCCCGTCATCATCAAGCCCCATGTTGATGCATTGACGATGAAGCCGTTGTCATCTTTTAAGTGTTTTTTCCAGTCCGCCACACTCATTTTGTCACGAATTAGAGCATCTGCAGTGGCATTATCTGGCACCCGAATCAAAGCCTCAGCCAGACTCATCAATAAGATACCTTCTTGGGTATCAAGGCTGTATTCTAATAACAATGAATCCACCATTTTTACAGCTTTATCATTGCTGCGAACATACTCAACCAAGCTTTTGGTTTGCTCACTAATGGTATCTCGCTCACTCACCCCATTACTAACTCTAGGTTCTGCTAGAGGCAATAAATGACCTAGCCACTCATCTTCATCAGCACTATAAAGGGGGGATATTAATTTAAATAATTCCCTAGAAGGTCTATTAATAAACTCTGGATTTAATACCTCCTGTGCTGAAAACTGAATGGGATTTTGTGGATAAAAAGGATTGGGCAAACTCATATCAACTCCATTGATACAAAAAAATATTGATATTACAGGCAAAATGCCAAGCTATTTTTACAGCTAATGGGAGCACTGCTAAGACTAACTTCTCAAATTAAGTAGAGAAATCCCATAAAAAAAACCGCCAAAATCATACCCAACCTAATTAGGCGGTAAGACGGCGGTTTTGGTTCAGTCTAAGTGGGACTAAAAATAGTGAATTAAGAATGTTGCGGCTTAGTGAACTCAAGCTGTCTTACTTTTTAACCACTGGGTAATTAATACATAACCGTAATAAATACTCAAAGGTGAAATAGGTAATAACAAACTCACTAATGCCTTCTTCTTTTGTTGATGTAGGTAAAGTTATTAACAGGATGTCATAACTAACCTAAAAAGAAAAACCTCTACGGCGTTGCTTGAGGTTATGAGCTTGATAACCAAATGTTATCATAGTTATCAAGCCCATTGCTAGGTAATGCTATTGATTATAAAAATACAATTTTCGCCAATAAAATAATGGTCAGTACCCAAACTGCCACACTTACTTGATTAAATTTACCAGTCAATACTTTTACCACAGTATAAGTAATGAAACCTAGCGAGATACCATCGGCAATAGAGTAAGTTAACGGAGTCAACAGCAGCACCACGGCCACAGGAGCCGCTTCGGTTAAATCTTCCCAATCAATGTCTTTTAGGGTATATAGCATTAAGACTGAAACATAGAAAATAGCGCCTGCGGTAGCATAAGCTGGAATCATGCCCGCCAATGGAGCAAAGAAAATACTCAATAAAAACAACACGCCCACAGTCACAGCCATAAGACCAGTACGACCACCAGCAGCAACACCTGCTGTACTTTCAACAAAGCTCGTTGTTGAAGAAGTCCCTAGTAGCGAGCCGGCCACTGTCGCCGTAGAGTCCGCCAATAAAGCTTTATCTAAGTTAGGGATATCGCCATTTTTATCGACTAAACCTGCTTTGTTAGTTACCCCAATTAAGGTGCCTGAGGTGTCAAACAGATCAACGAATAAGAAGGCAAAAATCACACTGATCATGCCAATGTCAAACGCGCCCGCAATGTCTAGTTGCATAAAAGTAGGTGCAATGGGAGGCGGCATAGACATTACCCCATCAAAGGGCACATCCCCAACAATAACCGCAATAATGGTAACTGCCAAAATACCAAGAGTCACCGCGCCTGGGATATTACGATAGACCAAGCCAATGATTAAAAAGAACCCCAGTGCGGCCATCATAGGCGAGAACTGTTGTAAATCCCCTAGACTGACAAAAGTGGCTTCATTAGCTACGATAACGCCTGAGCTCTTTAAGGCAATAAAAGCCAAAAAAGCACCAATACCAGCAACAATACCTTGTTTTAAGCTATTTGGAATGGCATTAATAACCCACTCACGAATCTTAAATAAGCTTAAGAAAACAAAGATACAGCCCGATAAGAAGACCGCGCCCAAGGCCGTCTGCCAGCTATAACCCATGCCCAGTACTACGCCATAAGTAAAGAAAGCGTTCAATCCCATACCTGGTGCTAAGGCTACTGGAAGGCGGGCATAAATACCCATGATAAAACAGCCTATTGCCGCAGCCAAACAAGTGGCCACAAACACTGCCCCACTATCCATGCCTGCATCTGCAAGAATGTTTGGGTTAACAAAAATAATGTATGCCATCGTCAAAAACGTGGTAAGCCCTGCTAAGACTTCTGTTCTTATCGTGGTGTTTTGACCGTCAATGCCAAAATAGCGCTCAATTGCATTCATAGGTAGTAGCCTGAGTATATTTGCGTTGAAAAACCAAACGAGGGTGCTGCTTAGGTAAAAAAACAAGCTTGCTTTTTGCTTAACCAAAAACAGACAATGAGAAATACTGCATTAATATAATAAATAAAAAAGGATAAATTATATAGGATTCAGGTCAAAACTAGTATACCTTTGACCAATAATTCATCAAATTCCATGCAAACTCTTCTATCATTAAGCAGTTTTAGAAGACTATTGAGAAGTCTTAGATAATAATCTGGTTGTTGCCTGAGTTTATAAGACTATTTGAAAGTAGTAGAATCAGCACAGGTTAAGGTATAATGTAGCTCTGCTATCTAAGACTCCTTTGTACTTAACACCCATGCTTAGTACTTAATACCTATGCTTATATGTTTACGCTTACAACTGGGCTTACACTTACAACTGGTTAAAAATCATATTTGTAATGTTCTTAATAGCTGCTTCATATTTTGCCTTATCTCCACCTTATTTTTCCTTAAGTTCTATTTTATTTAGCCTTTTATAACCTCAAGTGAGTTATTCATGTCAGAGCTGTCAGATTCTATCAACCTTATTAGTCTCATCACCGATGCCAGCTTATTGGTTCAAATGGTTATGGCCATCTTGTTATTAGCCTCTATTATTTGCTGGGTGCTAATTTTTCGTTTGAGCGCACGACTAGGTACAGCCAAACGTCAAGATCAACATTTTGAAAACTGGTTTTGGTCAGGGGAGGATTTGGCGAAGCTGTATCAAGGGATTCAGAACTCACCGGATCGTCATGGACTGGCCAATATATTTTATGTTGGCTTTTCTGAATTCTTACGCATGAATAAAAAACGTCAACCCAAAGATCATATTATTGATGGCGTTGAACGTAAACTTCGTGTGGGGCTTGGTCGTCAGCAGCAGTCACTTGAGTCAGGCTTAGCAGTGCTGGCCAGCATTGGCTCCGTGTCGCCTTACATTGGTTTGTTTGGAACCGTTTGGGGTATTATGAATGCCTTTATCGGCCTATCTGAAGCATCCCAAGTTAGCTTATCCGCTGTCGCTCCAGGTATCGCTGAAGCTTTGATCGCTACCGCTATGGGGCTATTTGCCGCTATCCCAGCGGTCTTGGCGTATAACCATTTTACCGCGAAAGCTGCTGATATCTATGACAGCCGTGCCCTATTTTGTGATGAGATGACAGGTATGTTACAGCGTGAGACTCACGAAACAGCTACCTCTACTCAAGATGATCCTGCGGTTGTGGCTCAAAATATTCAGTCCCCTCTGGTATAAAAGGAGCACGTGATGAAAGCTAGCCCCTTTTCAAGACATAAAAAAGAGCTAAATGCCTCGATGAATGTGGTGCCCTACATTGATGTGATGTTGGTGTTATTGGTCATCTTTATGGTGACCACCCCGATGCTGACCACAGGCGTTGACGTAGATTTGCCTAAAGCCAGTACCGAAAACATTGCCACAGGGGCGCAAATGCCAGTCATTATCTCTCTAAAAAGCAATGGGGAGATTTATATGAGTTATGAAAATAACATCGATACGCCTGTGCTTGAAGAGGCATTGATTGAGACTCTAATTGGTTTACAAAATAGCTCACCAGGCAATGAGGTACAAGTCATGATTAATGCTGACCAAAACAATCAATATGGTATGGTGATGCAGCTTATGGCTAACCTACAAAAAGCTGGGGTAAAAAAAGTAGGCTTATTAACCGGTCAGCCCCTACCTACTAATACCAACTAATTACAATATCAACTAATTACAAATTTATAAGCTAACTATACAGCTATAAACCAGCTATAAAGTTATCAAGAGCCTGACCAAACTAGACTAAGCTCAAATCCTACTATTAAACTAAAACTTTGAGACTATTACCGTGCTAAATCGAGCGCCCAGTGTTTACGTTCCCGTAGAGCCTGAAGATAATGGCATCGCCCTGCCAGCTATCTTAAGCTTAATCGTGCATGGCTCTATATTGGCATTTATTGCTTTGTCGTACCAAGTACCTAAGATTGAAGACAATCAGGCTATTGAGACCAGCATCATCACCCCTGAGGAATTGGCGAGCCTGCAAGCGGATATTCAAGCCAACCGCGAGTCTCTTGCTGCTGGTACAATTCCCGAAACACCCGAGATGAGCCATCAGCCACCGCCAGCTACCAATGATGACCACTCCTATATTGGTAATGATTCAGCCTTCTCAAGAGGCATATCCTCTATTTTTAATAGAAGGGTAGCGCCCGCTCCAGAGCCTATGGGCGCTAATGACAGTCGTGACCCTGTCTTTACTGAACTAAATGAGTTTCCAGATGCCAGTCACGCAGAAGAGTTTGCAGACGCTACAGAAATGGAGTCTTCTGACAACTCAAAAACAACAAAAAACGTCCCAAAAGTAACTACCAATAGCAATAGCAATAACCAAGATCAGCTTAGTGCTACTTTTCCCTCAGGATCTACATCAAAACCTACAGGCGCTGGTAGCAGCACATATAGCAGTGGTGACATCTCTGGCGCTCTGGTAAACCTTATTGAACCTCATTGGACACCGCCAGTGGGCAAGGTCGGTGCTGCCGTATCGGTTTCAGTAACGGTAGATGAAAATGGGAATGTACTCAGTGTCACTGCCAACACCTCTGATCCAGCACTAAAAGAATCTTTAGAGTCTGCGGTCAACCGAGCCAGCCCACTCACTCCTATTATTGGCACCAACAAACGTAGGCTGAAACTTAACTTCGTCGTTCGATAAGGCGGTCAGTATTCAGGCTCATAACAAATCCCTAGCATTAGGATTGATTGATGCAAGTGGCTGTTGTAAATTACTGTTTTAAGCTTTACTTCTTACCCTGTCCTTTATATGCTCCTCTTATCCAAATTCTTAGATAGGCTTTATATCTTCATGAAAAAAACTAAAATGATAAATACTGAGTACCCAGCATCTAGCTCAAAAACACACTTAACCACCAGCTTGTCTTATGCTCTCTTGGCATCGCTAGGTATGTTAGTTGGCGTAAGCGCTCAAGCAGCAGAAGACTACGACTTAGAGGTTACCATCTCCAAAAAAGGTGAGGTGAGTCAAAATCAAGTGGCCTTCGTGCCTTTTGCTGGTGATAGCAATACCTCACAAATTATCCAAAAAGACTTGCAAACCACTCCCTTAACAGTGACCAGTGAAGGCTTAATTGGTCAACCGCATAGCCGTGATGACTTAGAGGCAACACTACCGGCTTGGCAGCAATTAGGAATTCCATACATGGTCATTGGTAGCAGCAAAAGTGTGGCTGGGAATACCACCATTACTTTTGAAGTAATTGAAGTGGCCAAAAGTAGAATCATCAAAGGCACTCAGACCGTCACAGCAGCAGATAGTAAGACAGCCGCTCACAAAGCCTCAAGCCTTATTTATGAGTTAATTACCGGTAAGAAGTTAGACCTAAATGCTCGTATTATCTATGTAGAAGAACAAGGTAGTGGTAAGTCAAAAACCTCTGCTTTGGTATTAATAGATGCCGATGGAAGTAACAAGCGCGTTCTAACCCGCGTCACTGATGCTACTATCTATAGCCCAGCTGTCTCTCCTGATGGTCGTTCAGTCGCCTACTCTGTGCAGCTCAAAGACAACAGTGCCCATTTATGGAAGTATAACCTGCAGACCAGTCAGTTGACTCGCTTAGTCGACCTAAAAGGCAGTAGCTTGAACCCTAGCTTCTCCTCCGATGGCTCAAAGATTTTATTCTCAAGCACAGTCAATGGTGATGCAGACATTTATCGCATTAATAGCAGTGGCGGTAAGCCAGAATTGGTCATGTCTGGTCCCTATGAGCAAGTTACGCCAAGCTATGCACCGAATGGCAGCTTCGTCTATGCCTCGGATCACGCCAGCCCTAACCGCCCTAGCATTTATCGTTATAATTTCTCCGGCTCACCGGTACGAATCTCACGAAGCGGCTATGCTACCAACCCCAGCTACAGTCCTGATGGCACAAAGATCGGCTTCTTAAGTGGACGCAGTGCGGCCATCATGAGCAATAATGGCTCTATTATTGCCAACTTTGGGGCTACCGGCTTAGATGAAGCGCCTAAATTCTCACCAAGTGGCGAGCGTGTGGTGTATTCTCAGGGTGCCAAGAAGGGCAACTTAGTTATCCGTTATGTGGATGGGGGCAAAGTGATTACGCTACCGACTCAAGGTATTGCCAAATCTCCAACTTGGGTTCCTAGTGCCAAATAGCTAGTATTTAATTTTTTACTTATACTCGTTTTTAC
>JAHHUJ010000065.1 GCA_020024075.1 Psychrobacter sp. | reverse complement strand
AAGAGATATCACTTATGAGCGCCACCTGAACTATACCCAGTACGGCCATTACTACCATTATTACTTCCACCGCCCACACCACCTGGGATAATGATAATACCGCCACCGCCTCTTGTCGCAGACTCTTCATCAGGATTGGGGCCAGTTGGTGAAGGCCTAGATGCCACACCCATCATAAAGCTTACAATCAATGCCAGTACAATAATCACCACAGAGATACCCTGAGTACCTGCTGAGTGATAATTAAAAGGCCCAGCTTCACCCTCGGCACTCGCATAGTTCTTCTCAGCTTCACTGGCTCTGAAGTAAACTATGTAAATTAAGATAGCACCAATGATGCCAACAATAATTGACCCCCCTGCCAGTAGCCATACCGCAATCTGCAAAATAGCGTGCCAGGTGAGCATTTTTTTTAGGCTACCCTCTTCACTAAAGCCACTGCGTCCCTCCTGCACATTCTCAGGCTGAAGGTAGCTACCAAACCACTGCTCAAGTTTGGTATAAGGCAAGGGGATGGCATGGGTATAGGTAATCTCACGCTCGGTCTGCTCAGAGGTGATAACCTCATCACCAGAGGTATAATCGATTAACAGATCACTATCATTGGTTTTAACTTGCCAGTTAAATGCCCCCATCGCAAAGATCACGCGGTTGCGATAACCAGAGTCCACTTGATGCCACTGCCTATTATCGTAATGTAGCTGGCCTCGTTCAGAGACCGGCATCTCACTTAATACCCTCGCTACAAACCAACCTCTGGACTCTTCAGATAACCACAAGAAACCGTCAGTTATACTGTATAGAAGATACTCTGTCCAAGAAGCGAACTCTCCCACCTCTTGTAAGCGCATGATACCGATAACCACATAATCATGATAACCTTGCGCCGCCGCTGCTCGCTGCGTCTCGGTTAAAGCAAACTCACTCACCCCAACAATGTCTTCTGCTGCAATACGTGCTTTGGCCCCTAACGGTAAGCTACTGTCAAAGTGCTGCATTGTCGAATGCATGGCAATCAGCTCAGCGGTACTACCCGTCAGCTTGCTTTCACTATGACACGCAGGACACACCAAGTACTCAGTAGCACCTGCCACATAAGGCATTGGGCTACCACAGTTGGGGCACTCAATTTTGCTAATCTTAATGCTATCACCTGAGGTCTTACCTGTAACCTCATCTGAAACCTTGTCTTGTGAGTCGTTATCAGCCATTACACCAGCTTGATTAACACTCACTTGCTCATTAAGTTGCCTATCATCTTTTAGTAGCTGAAAGTTCAGTGCAGCAAATTCAATGGCCTCACCTTGATGCACCACAGGCGGCTGACTACTACCCGACTGTGCATAATCTAAGCTTATCAGCTTACGCTTGTAGCGGGCATCAATAACCCAAGTTTGCCACCCTTCCCCCACGATAAAAGGTAACTCACTCTCACCGGCAATGGCATAAGCTTCACGTCTATCACTAACTTGATAATTCACCCCATCGAAGCTAATACTGTCATTAATAGCTAAGCTATCGTAGGCAGGCAGATTGCTTTGCTCGCCCTCTCCTAAGGTTAAAGTGTATAGCCCTAACGCTTCGGATAACCAACCAATACCGCCATCAGCGAACTGTAGATACCACTCGTTCCATACGCCTTGACCGTATTGCAGTTGCACCCGACCAATCACCGCAAAGTCGGTGCCGTCAATGCTACCGACACTGCCAATTTGAATCGGTGAATAGTCCTCAATGGTCAGCGACTGCTTACCTTGGGCCTTCAGTGCCTCACCATCGCGCAGCACCGTGGTCTGACAGTATTCACACACTGCCATTACCGAGCCTGGCGAAGCAAACTCTACCGGCGCACCACAAGACGGACAAGCGGCAGTAAACGTCAATACATTGAAGTTACTAGGCAGCTTGGGCGCTGGCGGATTGTCTTTATAAGACTGGTTGGATTTATCAATCATTGAGACAGCTGAGTTAGAATCTTAGTTTTCGTTTCGTCATAATCTTCTTGACTAATCAGACCTTGATCAAGCAGTGCTTTTAATTGACTAAGCTTAGCCGCGAAGTCCACTGGAGCCGCTTCGGGGGCTGCAGCTGGTTGAGAGCTTTGCTGAGGTTGAGCTTTTGGTGCCATCGCCTCACTCATTACCTGCCCCATGTTCATACCCACACCAAGACCAGCACCAATACCTGCCATACCCCCTTCGTTCTTAGCGGCATGCTCAATAGCTTCTGCTGCCTGATAACGAGTATAAGCATCCATATCGCCAATCATGCCCATTGAAATACGCTTGTCTAAAGTTTTTTGTAGCTCTTCTGGTAACGACACGCTTTCAACCACAAAGGACTCAACCGATAAGCCATATTTAGCAAAATCTGGTTGTAGCTCTTTTTTGATCTCATCGGCCATTAAGCCTTGGTTGGCTGCCAAATCAATAAAAGGCACTTGACTTTGACCCAGACCTGATGCCAAGTCTGAAACGATTAGATTGCGCAGCTGTGGTTCAATTTGGTCAGCGCGGTAGCTGTCATTCATCCCAGTAATGGTCTGATAAAACTGAGTGACATCATTGATTTTGTACGAATACATACCAAAGGCACGGAGGCGAACCATACCAAAATCTGCGTCACGCACAGTTACTGGCTGAGTGGTGCCCCATTTACGACCTTGCTGCAAACGAGTACTAAAAAATAGCACGTCAGACTTAAAGGGAGAGTCAAAACCCATACGCCAATTTCTTAAGTTGGTCATTACCGGTAAGGTTTCAGTGGTCAGCTCATAACGGCCAGCAGTGAAGATATCTGCGATTTGACCTTCATTAATAAAGACGGCCACTTGACCATCACGCACCGTTAAAGAAGCCCCATTTTGGATTTCATTATCCGCCATCGGAAACTTCCACATCAGTACATCATCGTCTTGCCAATCCCACTCAATGGCATCGATAAATTGCTTTTTAATAAAACTTCTAAGGCCCATGATCTTTATCCTTTATTTTGATTTATATGAGTATTTTGAGTTGTATAAATATTCTATGCTTAATTTATGGTTTTTATTTACGATATAGCTATGACAAGATACCGGTGTTAATAATACCCAGTACCAAGCCACTTACTCCCAGTAATCCACCGACTGCCATATTATTCAGCCTAATATGCTCTGGCACATTGCCAATCACTTTTACCATGACAAAATAGCCAGTAATTTGGACCAGCATCGCCACCACACTCCAGATGACGAAGGGCAAGAAGCCAGTATTATAGATAGCACTGGCAGCAAGTGGCAGCGAAAAGCCAATAATGGTGCCACCAAAGCTTAGGGCGGCCGCGCCTGAACCTTTACGGATCAGCGCAATCTCATCATAAGGAGTAATGGCCATATAAATAATGGCGAATAAAACCAGCATCACCACACTACCACCGAAGTAGAAAGCGTAGTAAACCAGCTCCGTTTGCAAACTATCAAAATTTTGCATGTGTTATATCCTAAGCTTTGACTTATAAAGGGTTAAATGGCTTACAGCTTAACACTGCCGTTAAAACTTAAGCAACTCTTTAAATTTAAGCAATTCTTGAAACTAAACCTAAGCTAATAAGCGACTGTGTTTACTAAGCTTATTTCAAGGCTTAAACCCTCTATAACATGATAGAGTAGTTTTAATTATTTAGTGTTGAGAGTTGTTGGGAATCTGATGCTGGCGAGACACAGTATTAACATGATGTTGACTTGGTTTAAATAACTGCAAACAAGCATTAAATAAAGCATCGGCTTTTGCACTATTTTCATGGGCTACATTGCACACATATACATCCAATGTCACCGTCTGATATTCGCCCCAAGTGTGCAAACACAAATGGGATTCGGCAAGCAGTAACGTTAAGGTCACACCACTGGTTTGAGCTTGGCTTGGCTGTTGTAGATTAGCCTTACTTCTATTAACTCCAACCCCCTGACCTTCTCCCTCACCCACATGCTGTTCAAACTCATGCACCGCGTGCCCTACCAAAGTTAGCCCCGCCTGCTCTACAGCTTCACTCAATAGCCCAAGTAAAGGTTGTGAACTGGTTAATAATTGGGGATCACACTGGCACTGCCAAAATTCTGCCAAAATGTGTTTGCCCGTCATAGGGTTATGCTGTGAAGGTGATTGTCGATTGGTTACAGTGACATCATTAGGGTTGTCTTTATTGCTTAGGCTATTTTTCATTGACTCACTTAATTTGATTTTAGGGCGTTAATTTTAATGCGGTTATCGACTAATAACCTATTCATCAGACCAATCTTGTACATAATAATGCACCAGTATTTGCTTCTCTAAGGTATTTGGCTCCACCTCAACTGGCTGCATATCCGGCGGGAAAGTAAACATCTCACGACTGACTGAAGGGGTCAAAAACTTCATAGGCAAATCATACTGCGTAGGCGGCGTAAAGGAAGCATTCGGACTACCCACTATAAACCCCCACTCCCCAAATGAGGGCACGTACGCATGATATGGCGTGGTCTTAAATCCAGAAACCTGCAACGTTTTATCAATTGACCAAAAGGATTTTGGTGCATAATAAGGCGAAGTCGCCTGCACTACCATTAGTCCCTCTGCGGTCAAATGATCTTTCACCATATGGTACATAGGTTCAGAATATAACTTGGCTAAGCTGTAGTGTGATGGATCGGGTAAATCAATAATAATGGCATCAAAGACTTCATTATTTGCCTCAAGCCACTTATAAGCATCGGCATTTATCACACTCACTTTGGCATTATTTAGCGAATCATTATTAAGCTTTTTAAATCTGGACGACTGCGCAAAGAACTGCGTCATCTCCGGATCTAAATCCACTAATGTAATATGATCCACAGTCTCATACTTTAAGACCTCACGGGCTGCCATCCCATCTCCGCCGCCTAAGATAAGTACATTTAAATCTGGCTTAGTAGCTCGAGTGCTATCACTAAGCTTCTGCATAATTGGATGTACTAAGGCCTCATGATAGCGGTATTCATCTCGGGTGGAAAACTGTAAGTTGCCATTTAAGAATAGCTGCAAATGGCCGCTTTTTTCAGTGACAATCAAACGCTGATACGGGGAGTTTGTAGCAAAAACGACGGGTGCTTTAAATAACTTTTGTTCGGATAATCCCACTAAGCGATCAGCAAAAATTAAGCCGGTCAGCAATAACACCATCGCTACCAAAATACGCACAATCAGCCGGCTTCTTATCTTGGCATGGTTTGCACGTTGCTGCTTCTGTTCATCAGCATTTAAACCTTCAGTGTCAATTAACGCGACTTTAGGATAGAAGTGCCAAGCGGTCCAGCCTGCCACCAATACGTTCAATATCCCAAACAACACCGCTGATCGGGCCAAACCAAGCATCGGTGCCAACACTAAAGGAAATAATAGTGAAACTGCCAAAGCCCCTAGATAATCAAAGGTCAATACACGGCTAACCAGCTCATGGAAGGCCTGCTTTTGTGAGTTAAAAATACGCATTACTAATGGGATTTCCATACCCACTAAGGTGCCGATACACACCACGAGTGCGTATAAAATGGTCTTGAAGGTTGGTAACCAAGCGAAGGCCAAAAACAGCCCGATAGCAGATAACCCACCGATCAGTCCTACCAATACCTCAATCTCGATAAAGCGTTGTAACACCTTATCCTCAGGCACGTACTTCGAGAGATGCGAGCCAATACCCATTGCAAATAAATAAGTACCGATAATGGTTGAGAACTGCAATACTGAATCGCCCAGCACATAACTTGCCAGCGCTCCAGCGATAAGCTCATAAGCTAGGCCGCAAGAAGCAACAATAAAGACCGACAACACTAACAGTGAGTCGGTTTGCAAACGTTTAAAGGACAAATTCATAAATCAGATTCTTGTATTTCTTATATCGCGGGTCATTGGCACTGCACAGATGGACTGTTTTTTTACTTAACGGGTTTTATTGCTACTTGGTCCACAAAGACACCGTATCCTGACTGCGCCATTTTATCGACTGGGATAAACTGCAATGCACCGCCATTAATACAGTAGCGCAAACCTGTTTTGTCTTTTGGCCCATCATTGAATACATGCCCTAAATGTGAGTCGGCAACTCGAGAGCGTACCTCAGTACGCACCATATTGAATGCAGTATCCCTGTGCTCAGTAATCACCTCTGACGCAATAGGCTGCCAGAAGCTGGGCCAACCACAGCCTGAGTCATACTTGTGAGTTGATAAAAATAGTGGCTCACCACTGACCACATCGACATAGATGCCGGGTGCAAATAAGTGATCATACTCATGACTAAAGGCACGCTCGGTACCTGCCTTTTGGGTAATGTCATACTGCGCCTTGGTTAAGGTGTTTCTTAACCCATTTTTATCAAAATTAGCATAACGTTTTGGATCTAGCGCCTCTGCTACGGTAGTGGCAGGTGTTAGCTTAGGTGTTTTGACTGAGACTGAGGGTGCTAACTTATCATCCGCCATGCTTAAATCAATATGGCAGTAGCCATTAGGATTTTTGGCCAGATAATCTTGGTGATACTCTTCTGCTAAGGAGAAGTTTTGTAGCGGTTGATGCTCGACCACAATAGGCTTAGTGTATTTGGACTCAATAGACTGTAACGCCTTATCAATCACCTCTTTATCAGCCGCATCGGTATAGTAGATACCAGTACGATACTGGACACCGCGGTCATTGCCTTGTTTATTCAAACTAGTCGGATCAATAACGCGTAGATAATATTTTAAAACAGTTTCTAAGTCGACCTTATCCGCGTCATACACCACCTTGACCGTTTCGGCATGACCAGATCCGGCTATTACTTGCTCATAGCTTGGGTCGCTCAGGTTCGGATTACCATTGGCATAGCCAGATATAGCATCCACCACCCCATCAACACGCTCCATATAGGCCTCGAGTCCCCAGAAGCAGCCACCTGCCAAGTAAATAGTCTTGGTATTAATAGGTGCACCATCAGAATTGTAGTAGATCCCATTTTTATTATTAGGGCTATCGGATTTGGCATTCGCTGTGCTAGCTACCCCTGTTTGAGTGGGTTTAGCATTGCTGTTTTTTAGCGCTGCAAAGTCATTACCTGCATTTTGCGCCAAAGCATAGGCCTGCTCTTCACTCAAATTACCTTTAATCAGACGTACTAAATTACCCTGTTTATCAAAGATAGCCCAACTGGGATAGACCTGCACCCCCAGCTGTTTGATTAAGCTGCCCGAGCTGTCCATTAATACCGGCAGCTTAGGATAATCTGCCTGTACCCCTGCATACCACTGAGTGAAGTCTGTCGCCTCTTTTTCATTGAGGTGCCCAGGACTGGCGACCGTCAGTACATTTAATCCTGCAAAAGCCGCATCTTTTCGCCACGTTTCAGTTTCTTCAAGCGTCCCTAAGCACAAGGGACACCAACTTGCCCAAAATTTTACCAAAGTTGGTTTGTTAGTATCCAACACCGCAGCGCCATTCTGCCCCAAGCCTTCAGTCAACTGAGGCAGCTCCTTTAATTGATTCAGCACGTCAGTTGGCAGCATATCTCGGCTGTCAGTAATACCACTGTTTGAGGACTCCGCTGTGGGCTTAGCATTATTATCTTGAGCCACTTTGCCACAGGCAGGCAATAAGCTACCACTGGCTACAATAAAGCCCGTCAATAACACAAGGCGCTTTAATTGTGGACGCTTGTAAACAGATGTGTGAGTTGCTGAGTGTGACATGGGTACAGTACCTTTTTATTTGCTTAGGCTATTTTGCTTAAGCGATTTATATTCATAACCTTCAGGCTATATCTCTATAATGGCGACTGTTGGTTATTATTGCAAAGGAGGATTTGTGATAAACACAAAATTAGATGGGTTTTAATTGTTCTATTTGTTGAAAGGATTAGGTGTAGATATCTATTAGACCTGGGTTATTTTTCTTCTGTGTTAATCACACAACTCTTCACTGGTATACTGCGGCAAAATAATTATTTCTGCTCGATAACCTGCAATTTTTCCTTCGGTAGCCATTAGATTGCGTGCAATACGTAATTTATATTTACCATCCTCCGGAAGACAGCCTTGGTACACGATGCCCCCCTTACCTCCGATTTGCTGCTTGGATGGCATATATAATACGCCGACGTTGGCCGTCTCAGGTGAATCTGCTTTTGGTAGCAAATTAATCACAGCATATTGACCTTTTTGAGCCTTAAACTGATACCAATTCTCATGTTCGCCTGATACAATCTGACCTTCAACTGTACCAACCACACTGCCTTGACTAAATTTAATCGATTGTGTCTCTTTGGCTACGGCTGCTGAACTAAACGTCGCTATCACTGCGATACCGATAAGATTAAAGAGGATTTTACAAGGTGTTTTCATTGCTATTGACCTTCCCTATTCTGGTAGAATTTTAGTGATTTGAAACTTATTTTGTTTCGCTACTGCTTTAGCCTCTCGCCACCATAAAGCGCTCAACATAAGCATCAGCAGGATTGTCCTGTAATTGCTGCGGAGTACCTGTCTGTACCAAACGTCCGCCGTTTAAGATACTAATACGGCTGCCAAGCCTGATCGCCTCGTCAATATCATGGGTAATAAACACGATGGTTTTATTCAGCTTGTGCTGTAACTCAAGCAACTGGTCTTGTAATTGACCTCGGATTAACGGATCAAGCGCCGAGAAGGCCTCATCCATCAAAATGATAGGCGTATCCACAGCCAAGGCTCGTGCTAGCCCAACACGCTGCTGCATACCTCCTGATAGCTCATCAGGATAACTACTCTCTATACCCTCAAGTCCTACCTCAGACAGCCAATGCCGTGCTATCTCATGACGCTCGGACTTAGGCATTTTTCGTACGCGAAGTCCATAAGCCACATTTTGAATCACCGTCATGTGCGGCACCAGACCAAAGTGCTGAAACACCATACTAACGTTGTTTTGGCGAAACTTCTGTAATGGCTTGTCACTTAGACTTAACACATTAATAACTTTGGATTGATCGGACAATCGTTCAGCGCTATCTAGATAATCAGGCGTACCTGCACTGTGCTGAGTATCTATCCAAATTTTGCCTTGGGTGGGATCAATTAACCGGTTGATATGACGGATCAAGGTTGACTTACCAGAGCCTGATAACCCCATAATACAGTGTAGTTCGCCCACCTCAACGCTTAAATTTATATCATATAGCCCCACCGAATAGCCGGTCTGCTCTCGCACCTCAGCACTACTCATGCCCTGCTCTAATAGCTTAAGCACTTTTGCAGCTTCACTGGTACTGGCATCAAAAACTTTACTGACGTTCTCTAATCGTATGTGGCTCATGGGATCATCTTTTGCTAAATAAGTAAAATAAAAAAGCTTAGTAGGGTTTACAAAGTGGCTTAGGGAGCTTGTTTATAATTCTGGTTTGAGTTTTTTAGCTCATCACGCGCCCGGCGCCCTTGTCCAAATGCCTGAGTAATACGGTCAATAATAATCGCCATAATTACAATAGCTGTCCCTGCCTGCAAGCCTTGACCGATATTTAGGGTCTGAATGGACTGCAATACATCTTCGCCAAGACCTGGCGCACCAATCATTGAGGCCAATACCACCATAGATAGCGACATCATTACCGCTTGGTTAATACCAGCCATGATACTTGGTAGCGCTTGCGGCAGTTTAATCCAAATTAGCAGCTGCTTGTGATTACTACCAAAAGAGCGCCCCGCCTCTATCATCTCATGGGGCACTTGCTTGATACCAAGCATAGTCAGACGAATTAGCGGCGGCAAAGCATAAATAACAGTGGCAAATAACGCTGGCACTTTACCGATACCAAATAGCATCAACACAGGGATAAGATAAACGAAGCTTGGCATGGTCTGCATCACATCCAGTACAGGCGTCACTACTTTGCGCAAGCGGTTACTGCCTGCCATCAAGATGCCCATAGGAATACCAATCAGCATAGTCACAATCACCGAGACTATCAGCAGCGCTAAGGTCTGTACTAAAGCTGCCCACAGTCCAAAGGCACCGATTAAAAACAGCCCAATAGCACAAGTGGCTGCAAACCAAAGCTTACGAGTTGCCAGCCAGCCAAGTAGCGCTACCAAGCCAATAATCAGCCAAGGCGGTGTAATATGCATCAGCCTTTCTATCGGTAGCAATAGATAGGTTAAAGTGAGGTGACTAATGGAACGAAACACCTCACCGAAATTTTGAACCACATAGCTAAGTGAGTTGTTTAGTTGATTTTCAAAAGACCACTCTGGGAACCAGCTAAAGCCGGCACTGGGGTTGCTATTAAGGTTAGCTTGTGCTGAATTATTGGCCAAAGAACCATTAGC
>JAHHUJ010000064.1 GCA_020024075.1 Psychrobacter sp. | reverse complement strand
CTCGA
This sequence comes from Psychrobacter sp., assembly GCA_020024075.1. Classification (GTDB taxonomy): domain Bacteria; phylum Pseudomonadota; class Gammaproteobacteria; order Pseudomonadales; family Moraxellaceae; genus Psychrobacter. The sequence continues at coordinate 10,330 of JAHHUJ010000064.1, read as the reverse complement.
TTTTTTGCTATTAAAGCTTAACGTACTGGATAAAAAGTCTCTGACCCAGGGCCAACTGGCAGACCCAGAACAAAGACCCAAATACAAAATAAAATACTCCAGCCAACTAGGAACAGCATCGAATAAGGCAGCATCATCGCCATAAGTGTCCCAACCCCAGTGTCTTTTTTATAACGCATAGCAACCGCTAAAATAAGACCAAAATAGCTCATCATCGGAGTGATAATGTTAGTGGTTGAATCACCAATACGGTAAGCGGCTTGAATCATCTCGGGCGCATAGCCGGTCAACATTAACATTGGCACGAAGATAGGAGCGGTAACTGCCCACTGTGCCGATGCTGAACCTAACATTAGGTTTACCAGGGCGCAAATTAGGATAAAACCAATCAATAATAAAGGACCCGTTAAACCAATATCATTTAGGAATGTGGCCCCAGCTACCGCCATTACTGACCCTAAATTTGACCATTTAAAGAAAGCGGTAAATTGCGCGGCAAAGAAGACCAGTACAATATAAATGCTTAGCGACTTCATAGAATCGCTCATGGCATCGACCACATCTTGGTTATTCTTGATGCTACCGGTAATTTTACCGTAAATATAACCTGGTAAGGCGAAGAACACGAAGATGAAGACCACAATACCATTTAAAAAAGGTGAACCTGATACCAGACCTGTCTCTGGGTGACGTAAAATACCGTCTGCAGGAACGATGGTCCATGCCAATAATCCACAGAATATTAGCATGCTAATACCAGCCCAGATAAGTCCTTTTTTCTCAACAGCGCTTACTTGTTCAATTTCGCTCTCTAACACTGACGCATCCTCTGCATCATTGGGGTTATATTTCCCTAAGCTTGGCTCGACAATCTTTTCGGTGACGAAGTAACCTAAGCCACTAATTAGGAAAGTACTGGCAATCATAAAGTACCAGTTTGCTTCAGCACCCACCACATAAGTTGGATCAATAATGCGAGCAGCCTCTTGAGTAATCCCTGATAATAACGGATCAACTGTGCCCAATAGTAAGTTGGCACTATAGCCCCCTGAAACCCCAGCAAAAGCAGCAGCCAAACCTGCCAGCGGATGACGCCCTAAAGAGTGAAATATCATCGCAGCCAAGGGAATCAATACTACATAGCCAAGCTCAGAGGCAGTGTTAGACATAATACCAGCGAAAACAATGGTTAATGTCACCATCTTTCTGGGTGCATTCATCACCAAACCACGTAATGCCGCCGAAATCATACCTGAGTATTCAGCAATACCCACACCCAGTAACGCCACCAAAACAGTACCCAAAGGCACGAACCCTGTGAAGTTGGTTACTAAGTTTTCAACTATACGAGCCAGACCTTCTCCATTTAGTAGGTTGACCACATAAATCATACCGTCTTCAGAACGACCAGCCGTACCCACTGGTCTAGGGTCAACAACCGAGACCCCAAAATAAGACAACACCGCCGATAAGATTAATAAACACACCGACATCCAAACAAATAAAATGACTGGGTGAGGCAATAAATTACCCAGCCACTCTACCCCTTTCAAAAATCGCTGCATGCGCGAGCTGTTAGCGCTCGACTCAAAATTAGAGTTTGGTGAACCACTTCCTTGCATGGGTTATTACTCCTATTCAAAAAATCGGTAAAATTTACATAACGTTTGCTTATGTGGCTTATAGCCACTCCAAGTGTAAAATTCAAAAACTTAAAGCGTGAAACTTAAAATTTGAAACCGGCGATTGAAACACATTTACCAATTGGAAACAAATACTTTTAGTTCACAAAAAAAATAGTTTGCCTTAACCCTTTGATAAACAAAGGTTTCAGAAAAATAAACTCTCAACTTACCAGTTGTTTTTCTAAAAACTGCCGTGTTTTAGACTTGATATTTTTACTCATAAACGCTAGGTACAGCTTTGAATAGGACAACCCACTTTACTCTATTGAATAAAAAAAGCCCCTCATTGACATCATGAGAGGCTTTTGGTGGGCTATAAGCCGCGGATTGTTAATATAAATATAGTCTTAATAAATATAGTCTTAATCTGAGGTGGATTCCATTTGCGACCAAATCTCTGAAAATCTCTGCTCTAACTCAGCCCGCATCTCAAGCGTGAGCTTGGTACACAAATGACGCAAACCATGTACTGGGACCCCTGCTACTTCCGTATGGGCGTAGTAAGGCTCCATCTTGCCCATCAGTGGTAATTTTTGGACTATTATCTCACTCCCATCGCCATAGTGTTCTAAAAACCGATCAAATGCTCGCCAGCCCATACATATAATGTGCTTTGGCTGAATCTGTTCGATATCAAGTCGAGTCAGTGCCTGATGTTCCTGTTGCATTTCAGCGGGTAACTCTGATAACTGTGCGTGCAAGACCTCCTCTTTAGGAGCTGCAAAATAGGACACAAAGCTGGTCTCGGCACAGTGTTTTAAGCGTTCAATATTACCGCCACACACCACATCTACGATACGATTAGCATAGCGGCTACCTCGCTCAACATCCTTGATATACTTGCAAGGTACAACCTCAAAGTCTTTGACCACTGCCTGAGCACGACGAGCCTCAATATCGCCCCAATCCTCTCGATTACTATGACCAGGATTGATACTGACAAAGAGCATATCTGGATGCCGAACTTGTCCGGTAATAAAGTGACCGGTATAGCACAGCGGGTCATTGCCCAGTATCAGATTGGCCCGTGACACAAACTCATTAATTCGCTGTTGCTTGTCTACAAAATAGTTAATCGTCATCCCTAATCCTTATTGCCTTACGTAGCTTTATACCTTATCAGGCTTGCTTGTTACTAACGCTTATCCGCTTATACCCTTAAGTTAAAAGCCTTTAATCCACTTGGCATCTAACTAGACCTGTATTTAACTAATTCTATATTTAACTAATTCGATATCTAACTAAATCAGCATCTCGCCAACGACCCCCAACAAGAACCCCAAGGTTGCCCCTAGAGAAGTATAGTGGTTATTGATAAGTGCGCTTTCAGGAATAATATCTTGAATCAGTAAATATAAGATACCGCCACTGGCAAACACCATCAAATGTGCCGTTAAGCCGGGATAATCTGTTAAAAACAAATGACCAATTAACGCCCCTATCACTCCCAAAAAACTCAATGCAAAAAATATAATGAGGGTATTTTTGACTGAAAATCCATTGTGCACTAGGTCACGAAAAGAATTGAAAGATTCTGGTAGGTTTTGCAGACCAATAAATAGTGCTAATAGCAGTGCCATATCAGGCTCAATAGCGAAGACTGCCCCTAGTGCAATGGCCTCTGGCACGAAGTCCATCAACATTGCTAGCAGGGTCGCCATTTGTCCGCCCATGCTAGCTAGGTAGCGGTCAATTATCATAAACAGCACTGCACCGACCATAAATGATGTGGCCATACCTAAGACGGTAAGTTGCTCCAAACCTTTAGGTACTAACACCAGTGCAACCGCTGACAAAATAATGCCTGCCCCAAACGACATAAGGGTATGCACACATTGTTCTTTAAACAAACTTTGCTTCAGATGATGGTCAAATTGATAAGCCAACAGACCGCCAATAAATACCGTTAATCCTGAAAGTGCTGCAAAAAACAACAACTGGAAGGGCATCTTGCTTTCCTTGTTATTAGCCACGATTGAAAGATAAAGCACTAAATATCTGCTATATCCCTATTATACATCTAAGTCTAGACATCTAAGCTTATACATTTAAGTCACTTTCACCACCATGAGCATGAATACGACGCTGCTCTTGGCGCTGATAGCGAAGGCCTGACCCTCGATACCATTGTATTTGAGTTTTTTGTAGCAAATCACTCAAGCTTTGAATCTGACCCTGCAAGGTTTGGGTTAACCAAAAATAGCCTTGCCATTCAAAAGGCAAAGTCTGCACGCTAGGATAGTCTGAGACCTTAATACGGGTAATTGGACGAAACTCCTGATCACTAGGGCTACGTAATACGGCCGCAATATGACGCATACCCTGTGTTAACTCTCGGTGATAATGATCCACCAAAATACGGTTTTCTTCATCGATAGGACTGTGTGCAAGCTTCGGGGCGGCGCTCAATAGCAAGTCAATAGTACCGATGATATTACGATGAGTACGCTGAATCATATCTAAGTCTGTCGTGTCTATCCCAGACTCTTTGGCAGTAGCTGCGATATGACCTCTCACCCGCAATAAGCGCTTATTAATCTCTTTAAACTGCTCCACCATATCTTTATTAACATAGGTGGTGGACACAGTATTAGTCATGCCATCAATGGCCGTTACGGTAGTGGCCCCTAAATCCAGCTGTACATTTTGGGTATATTGGGTATATATATTGGCAACCTCAGCGGAGCTAGGACGGTGTTTATTTAGCTCCTTATCCGCCGCATCACTTTCTATAACCTCCGCTTCAGCAAAGCGCTGATCTAAGCTTGGGTCTGAGATATAGTCCTCTACCCCATCATACATATCAGCACAGGCTTCTAAGTTCTTAGCCAATAAAAACCGCCACATTAATGTCGACTTTAAGGGCAATATAAAGGTAGCTATGACCGAAAATAAAGTACCTATTAATACATTAAACCCTCGCGCCACCCCATCAGAGCCGATGCTGTTATAGCTTGAGATGACCATACACATGGTAATCCCAGTCAATAGCCCAATATAGCCAAGCTGCTTAATGGAATAATAGCCAATCACCCCACTAATCACCCCGACCAACACATAATACAGCCAAGCTATCTCCAAATACCCTTGCACCTGATGGTTGATCCATAATAGGCCTAAGCCCACAACGATACCTAGCAAAGTACCTAAGATACGCTCTTTGGCTTTGGTATAGATAGCTCCTTGGTATTGCAGCAAACCCAAAATAACAAACACAGTGATGGTAGACCATTCTGAATGCGGAATTTTTGTGGCTTGACTAAATATCAAGGAGGCAACTACCGCCACCCCCAATCTAATTGAGTGCAATAAATCAGCATGCAAATAACGAGCGTAGGGCTCTATGAGCGGTGCTATTAAACGGTTTTTTAGTGATGATTTATTCATGGTCAAAAATTCTGCGTTAAGGGGCACACTCTAATATACAGCGTGCCGTCAGACTATTTATATTGGATGGAATTAAGTAAATACTCACAGCCTTGAATGTCATCGAAAAGGGCCCTATCAGCAGTGGTCTTATTAATCTTTGCTACATCATAACAATAGCACACTGAATGTATAACAATAACTCACCATATTATTTTTTTCATCGGCTATTATTAATCATGCTTAGAAGCTAATTTTAAGCATTACAACAAATCAAAAAAGCAAACTTAACAACGGAAATTTCAACAGCTGAAATAATATTCAGTTTTACAAGGAGTGTATTATGTTTAGATGGGCCATCATATTTGCGGTAATCGCCTTAATAGCAAGTTTCTTAGGTTTCGGTGGTGTAGCAGGCTTAAGTCAGGACTTTGCCTACATTTTCTTAGTAATCGCAGTGATACTATTCATTGTTGGATTTATCTCACGTAGAACTTAGCAGAACTTAAAAACTGACTGAATCTAGACGAGTTAATTTACATTCAATCGGACACTCTTAAATTGCTATCAAGCGATTTGATGAGCTATAAATAAAATGTATCGTCACAACTTACAGTGCACACTTTAAACCAAAAAACACCTCCGGGTGTTTTTTTATTCTTAGATTAACAAACCAAGTGCAACCTTAGAGGACATTCCTTAGAGAACATTAAAGAGGACATTATTAGGGCTTTATCAAAGCGCTAAAGCCAACTCCCAAGATTATCATTGCCTTGAGTTGTTGTCATTGCCTTAAGTTATGGTTACTATCAAAGCATAAAGCAAGCCAAACATAAAATAAGCAAAACATAAAGCTTACAAGCCATTCCCTTTATTTTAGGAGTCCGCCTATGATTTATGATGTTATTGGCGACATTCATGGTCACGCCGATAAGTTAACAGGCCTACTCACCAAGCTGGGCTACACTTTAACCCAGCATAAAGCTTTAAATCGACATTACTATCAACCACCCGAAGGTCACCGTGCTATGTTCATTGGGGACTTAATGGATCGTGGGCCGCAGGAAGTTGAGTCGCTTGAGATCGTCTACGCCATGTTAGATGCAGGCGTCGCTGACGCGGTAATGGGCAACCATGAATACAATGCCCTAGCCTATGCTACTATTGATAAAATAGCCATGCAGCAAGATCCTACCCAGAACTTGTATCTGCGCCGCCATAGTAAGACCCATACTCGCCAGCACCAAGCCTTCTTAGCTGAAGTGCCTTTTGGTTCTGAGGCTCATGAGTATTGGCTTAGTAGATTTGCTGAGCTACCGCTATGGATTGAAACTGAGCATGCCTGTTTTGTTCATGCCTGTTGGGACGTGGATAATATGGCACTATTAAAGCCTATGTTAACCTCTGACAATCGGCTCACGGCAGAAGCTCTGCAACGCACAGGCCAGAAGCATTCTGCCGAATATGATGCCTTAGAACGGGTCCTTAAGGGCGTGGAGATACCTTTACCTGACGGAGTAAATTTCACTGATAAAGATGGTGCTGTACGCAGCCGCGTACGGGTGAGATGGTGGGAGGATCAGCTACAAGGAAAGCGGATTGTCGACATTGCTCGAGCGCCACGTTCCGACTTGGCTCAAATCCCGCAAGAAGCTTTGGTGAAAGACTTAGACTTCCGTTTAAAGACCGACAAACCAGTATTTATTGGTCATTATTGGCTCACAGGCACCCCTGCTCCGCTAAGTGATCAAGTGGTCTGCACCGACTATTCAGCGGCTGGCACCGGTTATTTAACCGCTTATCGCTTTGATACCAATAACCCCTACCCTCTATCACCAAACAACTTTGTGCAATATACTGACTGATAAAAGTCTTTTTATTAACCCAAAAATTTTGTATGATGAATGTTTTTTGCAAGGAAACTCAAGCCATGGCAAATGCCACAACCAAACTGCAAGAAGCCCCTCTTGGGCCAATCCAATCTCCGGCTGGCGCGCCAAAAGTGGGGATTATCATGGGCTCACAATCTGATTGGGCCACCATGAGTTTGGGCGTACAATTATTGGCAGACTTTGGTGTGCCATTTGAATGCGAAGTGGTTTCAGCGCATCGTACTCCCGATAAATTATTTGATTATGCCAAGTCTGCTAAAGACAAAGGCTTACAAGTAATTATCGCTGGTGCTGGTGGCGCCGCTCACCTACCTGGTATGTGTGCCAGTCAAACTGAGCTACCTGTATTAGGGGTGCCCGTTAAGTCCTCGACCCTAAGTGGTTGGGACAGCCTACTGTCTATCGTTCAGATGCCAAAAGGCATTGCTGTAGGCACCTTGGCCATCGGTACAGCCGGTGCTTATAACGCAGGTTTATTAGCCATCCAAATCCTAGCCTTACAAGATGAGTCTCTAGCCAAAAAACTAGTAGAGTTCCGTCAAAACCAAACTGAGACCGTCTTAGCTAGCCCAACACCTGGCGTAATCAATAGCTAATTTTGTTATACTTGAGTAATTAGTAATTTTTTAACAAATTGGTGCTGTTAGCACCTTTTTGTTTTTATAATTCTCTTTTCTCTGAATTTTTTACTCATTAGGTTTTATTTATTTACGTTATATTTATTTTATTATTTTTTATCCAATTCAATTGTATTAAGAGCCGAATATGACCACAGCTAACGCTTATCCTGCAACCCAAACCATCCGCACTATTGGTATCCTTGGTGGCGGTCAACTCGGTATGATGCTGGCTGCTGCCGCCTTACCGCTAGGTTATCGCTGTGTTTTTTTGGAAGATGCCCCAAATTGCCCTGCATCTTTGTATGGCCAAGTATTCAGCAGTGAGCAGCTTGAAGACTTTATCGCTGCAGCAGATGTCTTTACTTTAGAGTTTGAGAACACTCCGGCTGATACAGTAGCCCGCTTAAAACAGCTGTCTGAGTCTGGTAAGAAACAAGGCATGTTCCCACCACCGCAAGCTTTAGAGGTAGCTCAAGACCGCTTACGCGAAAAAAGCTTGTTTAATGAGCTTGATATCAAAACAGTTCCGTTTATGAGCGTCAGCTCAAAAGCCGAGCTTAAAGCAGCCAGTGACCAGCTTGGACTGCCTTTGGTATTAAAGACTAGCCGCGGTGGCTACGATGGTAAAGGCCAGTTTGTGATTAAAACTGAAGCCGATATTACAGAGGCTTGGAAAGCCTTGGGTGATGCGGTGAGTGGCAAAGGCAATCTTACCCCGACCCCAGCGCCGTTAATTGCTGAAGGGTTTATTAACTTTAGCCGCGAAGTTTCTATCATTGCCACTCGTGCTCAAGACGGCACAATCCGTACTTATGACTTGGTAGAGAACAATCATCATATGGGTATTTTGGCCACCTCTCACGCTCCCGCTGTGGGCACCAGTCATTTGTTACCTGAAGCTCAAAAAGCCATTGAAACCTTAATGACTCATTTAGACTATGTGGGGACTATGGCACTTGAGCTGTTTGTGAGTAAAGATGAGAAGGGCAAAGACGTTATTCTAGCCAATGAGATTGCGCCTCGTGTGCATAACTCAGGGCATTGGAGTATTGAAGGGGCTGTTACCAGTCAGTTTGAAAACCATATGCGCGCTGTGGTGGGATTACCGCTTGGTGACACCGATAATGTTTATCCTTCGGTGATGGTTAACGTATTGGGCGAGTATCCAAATCTGGCTGATGTATTGGCCATTGATGGGGCTCACTACCATACTTATCACAAAGAAGAGCGTGCTGATCGTAAGATTGCCCACATTACCTTGATGCCAAATGATGTGGCTAAGCTTGATGCTGCATTAGAACAGCTGATAGCAGTTCTGCCAAACAAAATGGGCCTTAATTAATGACTCAGCAAGGCAGTGACAACCTAAAAAAGGGCATGACCATTTGGATTGATGCCGATGCCTGCCCTTTGGTGGTAAAAGATCTGATCACCAAAACCGTTATACGCACCAATACCCCTGCTATTTTTGTGGCCAATCAGCCCATCAAAGTACGCAAATCACCGCTAATTACCATGAAAGTAGTGGGCTCCGGCTTTGATGTCGCTGATGATTACATTGCTGATAATGTTACCCCTGGTGACTTGGTGATTACCAGCGACATTCCTCTAGCTAATGATGTGCTCGATAATGGCGGGCAGGTGCTCACCCCTCACGGCATTATTTATGACAAAAACAACATTAAGCAAAAGCTCAATGCCCGCGACTTTATGGATACCATGCGCTCAACTGGGGTACTTGATTTAACTCAGATGGGCGGTCAAAAGCCCTATTCTGATAAAGATAAAAAGCAGTTTGCTGATGGGCTGAATAAGTTGGTGCGTTAGCGATTGCTTATACTCTGAGGTAATTACTATGACTATTAAAGAAAAGCTTTCTTTTCTACTTCAGAATATAGAAAACGAAGTGGTTGAATTTAAAGAAGCTAAGTCTAACTATGACTTCGACAAGTTAGGTAAATATTTTAGTGCTTTGTCAAATGAGGCCAATATAAAACATAAATCTGTTGCATGGTTAGTATTCGGAGTTAATGATCAACGCCAAATTGTTGGCACAAAATATCGTGATAGAGAAAATAGTTTAGATCACTTATACCAAGAGTTAGCATCACAAACAACGGCTCGTCATACGTTTAAACAAATTCATGATATTTATATAAATGAAAAACGAGTTGTATTATTCGAGATACCACCAGCACCGATCGCTACTCCCATTTCTTTTAAAGGTTATTATTATGGTCGTGAAGGTTCCAGTATAAATGCATTAAGCATCGCTGAAATGGACTATATCCGGTCACAATCTAAATTAGATTGGGCTAAAAAAACTGTTCCAGAAGCCACTATAGATGATTTAGACAAGCAAGCTTTAAATTTTGCTCAAAAACAGTTTTTTAAGAAACATCCTAACTTACGTGAAGATGGGCAAACTTGGAATACTACAACCTTTCTTAATAAATCTAAACTGGCTATAAAGGGCCAAATAACTTATGGTGCCCTACTCTTAGTTGGTAAAGATGAATCTAGCCATTACCTTTCACCAATAGACCCCACTATCTCATGGATATTAAAAGATAGTAACAATATTGAGCAAGACTATGAGCACTTTAGACCCCCTTTTTTACTAGCAATTGATAAAGTCTTTAGAAAAATTAGGAACCTGAAATATCGCTATATACCACACGGTACTCTATTCCCAGACGAAGTGGATAGATATGACCCTTACATCATCCGTGAAGCATTAAATAACTGTATTGCGCATCAGGATTAT
>JAHHUJ010000063.1 GCA_020024075.1 Psychrobacter sp. | reverse complement strand
TCGCGAGCTGCTAGTGCGTCCTCGACAGTTAAGCCAATGGCTTTGGCTACGCCTTCACCGTAAGCGGGGTCACACCAGTAGCAGTTACGAATATGACGATACTTAATAAAGTCTGGGGTTGGCTCAATATTGCGTGCGGTGTTATCGAATAACATCTGTTTTTGCTCATCGCTCATTAAGTTAAACAGAGCACGAGGTTGACTAAAGTAGTCGTCATCGTCTTTACGGAAGTCCCAGTGAGCTGCGTCGCCGTTGATTTTTAGTGGTGGTTCAGCATATTCAGGCTGCTCTTGCCACTGTTGGAAGCTGTTTGGCTCATAATGTGGACGACCCCCATAGTTGTCATCAACACGGCCTAAACCATCACGGTGGTTGCTTGAATATGGGCAGCGTGGCTGATTAACTGGGATTTGATGATTGTTAACGCCCACACGGTAGCGCTGTGCGTCAGCATAGTTAATCAGACGGTTCTGTAGCATTTTGTCCGGAGATACGCCGATACCAGGTACTAGGTTGCTTGGCGCAAATGCCGCTTGCTCTACATCTAGGAAGTAGTTCTCTGGGTTTTTGTTAAGCTCAAATTCGCCCACTTCAATTAAAGGATAATCGCCTTTTGGCCAAACTTTGGTTAAATCAAACGGATGGTAAGGGACTTTTTCAGCTTCTTCTTCAGGCATAATTTGGACGTACATCTTCCATTTTGGGAAGTCGCCTTTTTCGATAGATTCAAACAAGTCTCTTTGGTTGCTTTCACGATCCATACCTACCACTTCAGTAGCTTCAGCATCGGTTAGGTTTTTGATACCTTGCTGAGTGCGCATGTGGAACTTGACCCAGAAGCGTTCACCTTCTGCATTCCAGAAGCTATAAGTGTGTGAGCCAAAGCCGTGCATATGACGGTATGAGGCGGGGATACCACGATCACTCATCACAATAGTTACTTGATGAAATGACTCAGGTAATAGTGTCCAGAAGTCCCAGTTGTTAGTCGCTGAGCGCATATTAGTGCGTGGGTCACGTTTTACAGCTTTATTTAAGTCAGGGAATTTGCGAGGATCACGTAAGAAGAAAACAGGGGTGTTATTACCCACTAAGTCCCAGTTACCTTCCTCGGTATAAAACTTTAAGGCAAAGCCGCGGATGTCACGCTCAGCATCTGCTGCCCCGCGCTCACCTGCTACAGTACTGAAGCGGGCGAACATTTCAGTTTTTTTGCCGACTTCGCTAAAAATCTTAGCACAGGTATATTTGGTAATGTCATTAGTGACAGTAAAGGTACCAAAAGCACCAGAGCCTTTGGCGTGCATACGGCGCTCTGGAATGACTTCACGTACAAAGTTACCCAGCTTTTCATTCAACCAAAGGTCTTGAGCCAGTAACGGGCCACGAGGACCAGCTGTTAAGCTATTTTGATTATCAACAACGGGCGCACCATTATTCATAGTTAGTTTTGTGGGGGCGTATGGGCATTTTTTATCACTCATTGCGGTCTCCTTAAAATGAGGTGTGAGATAGTTACTATTAAGCCGTTAGTACTTAATAGTTTGGGTATAGGTGATAGTTTAGGTGTAGGTGTTTTATAACTTTAGCTCTCTTGCTTAGGTCTATTAAAGTCCATAATCCATGTTTAGTAAAATATATTAATTTCAACTTAGTGATTTGTTAATTATATTGAAGTCGCTTCTATTTATTTTTAGTCAATCGTATTATTATCTACTTTTTTATATACAGGGATTCTTCTCGTAAGGGTGTGTCCTTGTTTTATTAGGTTAGAATATCTATGTCTCCAACCCTTATTGCTTATAGCTTCTTAGCAGGCGCCATCCTTTTTGAAGTGATAGGCACGACATTCTTGGTTAAGTCTGAAGAGTTTACTAAGATAGCTCCAACTCTAGCAACGGTAGTATTGTATGCCTTTTCTTTTTACTTTTTGACTAAGTCTCTAAGAGAGATTCCTTTAGGCATAGCTTATGCCTTGTGGGGAGGGATAGGTATTGTATTGACAGTTGTTGTAGGGTTGGTTGTCTTTAAACAGACGATAGATATGGCGGCTGTGATTGGTATTGGGCTGATTGTTGCGGGCGTGGTGGTGTTAAATCTTTTTTCTTCTTCAATTTAGACTCTCATCAATGTCTCGTTCTACAAAAAACAAAAAAGCGCTGTAATTGCACAGCGCCTTTTGCGAGTATTGTATTCAAAATAACTTATTAATAGTCCATAACTTGGGGTATTAATAAGGCGTTATCAAACTAGTCATTTACTGAGCTATTAGGCTGATAACTTGGGCTTGATGGCTTTGCAAATACCAGTTTCACCACTTGCATAGCGACACAAACGGCACCAAAGATTAATACTAAGTCACCACCGGTACGGATCCAGCGTAGTGTTTGTAAAAATCCTTGCTGCATAAAGCCTTCACTACGGGCATACCATAATCCTTCACTTACTGAGGCAAATACTTGATAGACACCGATAGGTAGTAAGCTGGTGGCAATCATTAATACCAGACCCCAGTTAAGTGCCCAGAATCCTGTTTTCATTAGCTTTTCATCAAATACATAGTCTGGGCGGATATAGCGCATGACCAGTAACACAAAGCCAAGTGCTAGGAAGCCGTAGACCCCGAATAATGCTGCGTGGGCGTGAACTGCAGTGGTATTTAACCCTTGTAAGTAGAATAAAGAGACAGGTGGGTTAATCATAAAGCCGAAGACACCAGCACCTAACATATTCCAGAATGCAACAGCAACAAAGCACATGATTGGCCATTTAAGCTTTTGCATCCAAGGGCTCTTGTGCTGCATTGACCAGTGCTCATAACCTTCATAACCTAATACCACTAGCGGTACAACTTCTAGCGCACTAAATGATGCTCCGATGGCCATGATAGGTGTGGTGGTGCCTGAGAAGTATAAATGGTGGAAGGTGCCAGGCACACCGCCAAGTAAGAACAGACCTGCTGAGGCGATAGAGGATGCTGTGGCAATTTTTTTGTTCACTAAGCCTAAGTTATAGAAAATGAAGGCCAAAGAAACGGTTGCAAATACTTCGAAGAAACCTTCAACCCATAAGTGAACTACCCACCAGCGCCAGTATTCCATGATGGTTAAGTGAGTGCGCTCGCCATAGAACAAGCCTGAGCCGTAGAATAAGCCAACACAAATGACCGATGCAAAGAAGATGGCCAGTAAGTTATTGTCGCCTTTTTGTTTGAAAGCAGGTAACACGCCACGGGTCATTAATAGTAACCAGATTAAGATACCAGTCCATTTTAAAATCTGCCAGAAGCGACCAAGATCAATGTACTCATAGCCTTGATGTCCAAACCAGAAGTTATATTTGGCAGGCATAATCTCAGCAATAGCGAAGTATTGGCTAGCAAATGAACCCACACAAACAATGATTAAGGCGACCCAAAGGATATCAACCCCAAGTTTTTGGAATTTAGGGTCTTTACCGCCATTGATAATTGGAGTTAGGAATAGACCTGCCATTAAGAAAGCAGTTGCAATCCAGAATAATGCCAATTGAATATGCCAAGTACGTACTAAAGCGTAGGGGAAATAGTCAGCAACAGGGATACCGTAAAACTCTTGACCCTCAACTGTATAGTGAGCAACAAAGCCACCAATAAAGACTTGGGCCACAAATAAAGCAACTACTAAGAAGCCATATTTTGCCAATGCTTTTTGTGAGGGGGTTAACGCAATTTTGGTTAATGGGTCAGCATCTGGTGTGACCAATTTAGTCTCTGTATCTTCACGGCGTAAAAATGCCCAGCCCCAAATAAGTAGGCCAACACCAGCGATTAAGAAGACCACACTAGCAACTGACCAGAAGATATTTTCAGTAGTTGGTACGTTGTCGATTAATGGCTCTGGTGGCCAGTTATTGGTATAGGTGGCATCAGTGCCAGGACGCTCAGCTGAGGCAACCCAAGTTGTCCAAAAGAAGAAGTTGGTTAGCTTTTCACGTGCTTCAGGGTTTGAGATGGTATTGTTCTTCATCGCAAAGCTTTCACGTGAGGTTTGTAGCTCTGGGTCATTGCCATATAAACCCATATAGTAAGGGGTTATCTGATTGATAGCGGCAATACGAGTATCAGATAATACAACAATATTGTCGCTATCAACTGCACTGCTACGGTATTCTTTTTTTAGTTGAGCGTCTAATACCGCTTTTTGATCATCAGTGGCTGAGTCATAGTCTGTGCCATATAGTTCATTGGCACGGATATCTAACCAAGCGACTAATTCTCTATGTAGCCAGTCGGCTGTCCAGTCAGGCGCTTGATAGGCACCATGACCCAATACAGAGCCTAATTGCTGTCCACCTGTACGTTGCCATGCAGATTGACCGTCTAAGATGTCGTCTTTGGTTAAGATAACTTGTCCTGAATTATCGACAAACTTATCTGGAATAGGGGGTGTGGTGCGATAGACTTCAACACCACCCCAACCTAATAAGGAAAAAGTGACGACAAGAATGGCAATTAAGCTCCACCAGTACTTTTTGTACTCGCCCATGTCTTGCTCCTATATTGATGATAATGTTTATAAGGATAAGGGTTACAGTTTTTATAAAAGATTACTTTAAAATGAATGTTTAAAGGTAAATGTCTGCTCTAAAAATTAATTAATATTACCTCTATGTTTCAGACATAACATTCATTTTAAATGAATGTTATGAAATGTGCTAGATTATTTTTATTGTTTTTTAAACTGTAGCGTCTAAATATAGACAAAATGATAGTTCTATATTTAAGCTGCTAGTCTTGTTCTTAAGCAAGTAGTCTTGTACTTAAGCTGTCAGTTATGAATGACTATTTAAGTAGTTAATTAAAGGCTTAATCCCAGAATCGGCAATACCAATCTCTTGTGCTACCAAACGCCCTTCGGGGTCCAAAATGGAAATAAAGTTTGAGTGGTTGATATCTCCATTATCAGCAAATTGATATTTAATATTTAGTGTGTTGGCCAGCATACGGGTATTGGCTTCGTCACTACGAATTAGGTGCCAATTGTCGCCTAATTGGTTGTGTGAGGCATAATTATTCATAACCTCAACCGTATCGCGCTCAGTATCTAATGTGGCTAATACAAACTCAGTGTTTGCCCGAGCCTCAGGGGTCATCTCCTTCTCTATTTGCTTCATGCCACGTATTAAGATAGGGCAGGTGTGCTGGCAACTGGTATAAGCCATAATGATAACTTGGTTTTTACCTTTTAGGTTGTCAAGCTCAAGCTTATTGCCTTTATGATCTGTCCATTCTCCACCGATTTGATAGATAGAATAGTCTTTTCCTAATGCTTCTGGAGGCTCAGATGGGTTCATATCCATATCTGCCATATGCTGCTGATGGTCGCCGGACTGCATATTATGATGAGCAGATGTGGACTCATTAGAGGCAGGTGCAGAAGAGTTAGAAGAATCAGAAGGATTACAGGCTGAGAGGATAATTGCCAAACCTGTTATGAAAGTTGCCTTGGTACAGACAGACAGCCATGAGTGAGAAGGTGAGTGGGTAGCCATCAATGCATTCACTGAATTTTTGTTCATAATAAGCTCCTAACAATAAGTTTCTAAAAATAAGTTCCTAAAATTGTATGGTGGGTTTTAGTGGTGCACCCTAATATCGAGCACCCTAATATCGAGCACAGCGAAAGCCAAGACTGTTAACGGTGTACTTCGCTTCTAGGCTTGAGCGAAAGCCGTAGCGCATAAAGGCGGCATAATCACTGGGATCTACAGCACCCGCAGCACCTGAGCCACAAAACATTTGCTGATTGAGATTGCTATCTGCACGAGATTCACCAGTGACAAGGCTGTTATTAAAGTTTTCTGTCCATTCCCAAATTAGGCCATGCATATCTTTTATCCCCCAATAGTTGGCTGGGCTTTGACCTACTTTATTGAGTTGATTGTTGTTACCAGCGGATTGACTGTACCAATCCAAAATACGTTGGTTATAACCCGGCTCTGTACTGCCGTCTTTGCGGGTTTCTGAGGCCTGTGCCACATATTCCCATTGTTCGACAGTGGGTAAGCGTTTGTTTTGGGATTGGCAGTATTTATTGGCGGCATACCAAGAGACATTGACCACTGGCTTGTAAAAGTCAGCACTCTTTGGCACGTAGGTACGGCTTGACTTCAACCAGTGTTGTAAGTAGCTAGGATCGGCAAAAATAGGGGCAATGTTTTGTTTGTTAAACTGCGGATAATGCTTTAAAAAGGCATAAAACTGGATGTTGGTTACGGGTGTTTCATCCATTTTAAAGTCGTTTACTTTGATTAAGGGTGAGTTTTTGCTTAAGTACAATGGTCGATAAGTACCTGCCTTAATGGGGAGTTCTTTGGTTCGTAGAATGGCTGGCAGCGCCTTGGTTGGAGTATGGGTTGTTTGATTGTTTGATATTTTGCTAGGTGAGTGGCTAGGTGCAGCTTGTGCCGATTGCACCATCAAGCCACTGACTGCAGACAGACCAAAGCTACAAGTAATAGACAGTGTGCTTACAGCAAGCAGTCGCTGTAATTGCACGGTAACGGCTTTACTTTTGACTAAATGGCGTGGGCGGTGCGGTTTTATTGTATGGTGCGATAACATAACAACCTCGTTTGCTACCAGTAGTGATGATATGTGCCTATTTGCATAAGCCAGTTATAATCGCTTTAAGGTTGTACATTGGCTTTGGCGCAATGAGTTTTGACATTTAAAGCAATAAGGTTGGCATTTGAAACAAATAGGCACAGAGGGCTATTTCAAGCGTATAGCGTTAAACCTAAAATACAGCTTCAAAATACGGTGCCAAAACCACAGTCTGAAAAACACAGCAGTATTGGACTGTATCGTATTAGCGTTTTGCTTTGACATCTTCTGGGGTGATTTCACCACCTTTGTTGCCCCAGCTGTTCATCACATAGGTAACCACGTTGGCAATTTTTTCATCGTCTAAGGCAACAGCCGGCATAACACTGTTATATTCCTCACCATTGACTGTAATTTTGCCACTTAAGCCATGTAAGATGGCATCAATAGCACGATTAGGATCTGCATTTAAGTAGTCAGATTGAGCCAGTGGTGGGAAGGCTTTAGGCACACCTTTACCATCAGGTTGGTGACAGGCTGCACAGTTGCTTTCATAGATAGATTGTCCCATTTTGATACGTTCTTGTATGTTTTTGGCTTCTACTTTTGGTTTTGGTGCATCATTTCTGCCGATACTTTGGGTGGCTGATCCTTCTGGTAGGTAGACCTGCTCTTTGACTTTCCCTGAGTAGATCTTTTTATCTTCTGGACCATCGACTTCAAGAATACCAAGCGCACCTTTGTTAAAGGCACGGAAGATAGAGTGATCGACCATGACATACTCGCCAGGTACATCAAGTTTGAATTCAGTGATGGCCGCACCACCTGCTGGAATCAGGGTGGTTTGTACATTAAGGTTTTCAGCAGTACCACCCTCGATATTGACTTTATCAAAAATCTCACCAATGACGTGGAACGATGACAACAGGTTAGGGCCTCCGTTACCAACAAACAAACGGATGGTTTCTCCTACTTTAGCTTTTAAGGCGTTATCACCGGTTAGAGCGCCAACTGAGCCATTGAAGACCACATAAGAGGCATCTTCTTTCACTGCTTTTTCCATATCAAATGGCTGTAGTCCTTTGTCACCGTAGTCGCCTTTGGTATAGAAGTCGCCTTGCATGACATAGAATTCTTTATCAACTTTTGGCAAGCCTTCTTCTGGCTCAACCAAGATAAGACCGTACATACCATTGGCAATGTGCATTCCCACTGGTGCAACCGCACAGTGATATACATAGAGGCCAGGCTTTAAGGCTTTAAAGTTAAACTGAGTGGTATGACCGGGGGAGGTAAAGGAGGAAGCGGCGCCACCACCTGGGCCAGTCACCGCGTGTAAGTCAATATTGTGTGGCATCTTTGAGTCAGGGTGGTTTGAGAGGTGAAATTCGATTTCATCACCTTCACGAACTCGGATAAATTGTCCAGGGACTTGACCGCCAAAAGTCCAAAAGTTGTATTCAACCCCATCTGCTAAGCGCATGGTTTTCTCAACCGTTTCCATCTTCACCACGACTTTGGCTGGATAATCACGATCGATGGGTGGGGGTACTTCTGGTGCATGAGTTAAGACGGCATCAATAACAGGCAACTCTCCTTGTTGCTTATCAGCAGAAGCTTTGCTGCTGTCTTGGCTTTGAGCAGTGGCCGCTGATGAATTGGCTGGTTTGGTTGAGTTGTCACAACCTGTAAGGATGGTAGAGCTGGCCAGTAAGCAGGCGAGTGCAAGCTTAGAGTAAGATGGTGGTGATGTTATAAGTGAGTTGGACTTGAACAGATGCATGATATCCTCCGATGGCTAAAAAATGGCTTTCTTAGATAACATCTAATATGTGTAATACGTGCTAATAATATGCTTTAAGATTCATTTTGTATGTATCTTTAATAACATTCATATTAAATGAATGTTTAATAATTTTCGAGTAATATTTGTGTTATTTTTAGATAATTTTATATACCTAATGGTTAGAAGTTGGTTATTTACTTTTTTGTTTATTTATGATAGGAGGCGAGTGCGCGCAGTAAGTATCGAGTCACAAAAAATATCACCCCTAAAATAACAAAAAACATATCCCTCAAAGGGAGTAGGGAGTTAGCCTCGTGTACTGCTTTTGCTCAATAGATACAAGTATTGAGGCTTGGTATATTGAAGGCAATTATAGGTAAGCGTGACTTAGGGATTATCCGCCTTAAGCTTCGCTTGCTTTGTTTTATTACACAGGAGATTTATCATGCATGCCAAAGAGCTGCTTGAGCTTGAGCGCCGGGATATTAGAGCGCTGCATTATACCTGGATTGCTTTTTTTCTAACCTTCTATGTTTGGTTCAATATGGCGCCTCTAGCGACTTCGATGTTAGAGGCCGAAAGCTATTTGACTCCTGATCATATTAAACTGTTCTTAATCGCTAACGTGGCTTTAACTATCCCAGGCCGGGTGGTAGTGGGTATGGCGTTAGATAGATTTGGTCCACGCCGAGTGTTTTCAGTATTAATGGTCGTTATGGCGATACCTACTTGGTTCTTCGCCTTTGGAACCAGTGCGATGCAATTGTTTGTATCGCGACTATTTATGTCGATAGTGGGGGCAGGCTTCGTGGTCGGCATTCACATGACTGCACTTTGGTTTAAGCCTAAAGACATCGGTTTTGCGGAAGGATTTTATGCAGGTTGGGGTAACTTTGGATCTGCAGCAGCAGCCATTACTATCCCCACCGTAGCGTTACAGTTCTTCGGTGGGCCTGATGGTTGGCGTTGGGCAATTGCATTATCTGGATTGCTAATGGCTCTTTATGGGGTGGCTTACTGGTTTTTGATTACTGATGGTCCCACTGAGGATACCCATAAAAAATCCAGAAAGGCAGGTGCTTTAGAGGTGTCAAGCTGGCGTGATTTATGGCTGTATTGCTTGTTTACTATTCCCTTATATGGCGTATTAGGTGTCTTGGTTTATCGCACTAAAAATATGGGTTTTTTAAGTCAAACAGGCGCGATAATTTGTTATGTAGTAATAGCCATCGTGGTGGTCTATCAGATTTATAAAGCACTTAGGGTCAACGTTCCTATGCTTAAAGCTGGTATTCCAGAAGATGATAAGTATCCATTTAAATCTGTAGCGGCTCTAAACGTATCTTATTTTGCCAACTTTGGAGCAGAGCTGGCGGTAGTATCTATGCTACCTATGTTCTTTGCTACCACTTGGAAGTTAGATCCTACTGCAGCAGGACTTATTGCTTCAACCTTTGCGTTTGTAAACTTATGGGCACGTCCTTTGGGCGGCTATATTTCGGATAGAATTGGTAACCGCCGTTTAGTAATGTTGGTGTATATGTTCGGCATTGGGATTGGCTTTGCCTTGATGGGGATGCTAGATGCAAGCTGGCCATTATTTATTGCGGTGGTATTCACTATTAGTTGCTCAGTATTCGTACAGGGTGCAGAAGGGGCTACTTTTGGTATTATTCCATCGATTAAACGCCGTTTAACTGGTCAGATATCAGGTATGGCAGGGGCTTATGGTAACGTTGGTGCGGTTTTTTACTTGTTCATTTATACCTTCGTAGAGCCAAGTCAATTTTTCTATATTATTGCAGGCGGTGCCTTCATAGCATGGATAGTTTGTTTCCTTTGGTTACAAGAGCCTGACGATGCCTTCGGCGATGAATACAAAATGTCTTCTGTGGACATGAAAATGGCAGAAGATGAGCGGCGAGCGGCTGAGCTTGGTAAATAGGCTAAATAGGCTAATATGAGTTTTATATTTCAAAAAAAGACACCCAGCTAGGTGTCTTTTTTTTGGGTCGGGCTTAATTAAAAAAAGCAGTGTTTATAGAACCTAGTGCTTATAGAACCTAGTGC
>JAHHUJ010000062.1 GCA_020024075.1 Psychrobacter sp. | reverse complement strand
ATTGTGTCTTAACGTACCAAAAGTTTTTATTGGCTCTAGATATAAAGTTGCTAATATCTAGAGCTGTCTATTTATGCGTGTTAACTCAAAATCAAACTATCATCTTCAATAGTTTCACCACGTGTTCTTTCAAACATATCGAGCAAATCATGCACAGTCATGCCTTTACGCGCATCGCCTGCTACATCAAGTACTACCTGTCCTTGATGGAGCATCACTGTACGATCACCATGTGCCAAAGCTTGCTGCATAGAGTGGGTAACCATCATAGTGGTTAGATTATTGTCAGTGACAATTTTATCGGTTAATTCTAATACGAAAGCGGCGGTCTTTGGGTCTAGTGCAGCGGTATGCTCATCAAGCAATAGGATTTTTGAGGGTTGCAGTGAGGCCATTAATAGACTTACCGCTTGACGTTGACCGCCTGAAAGTAGCCCCATTCTATCGGTAAGACGGTTCTCTAATCCTAATTTCAAGATAGATAGTTTTTCTTTGAACAGCTCACGATTTTTATTATTTAGCGCAAAACTTAGGCCTCGCTTGCTACCTCGTTTATAGGCTAAAGCAAGGTTTTCTTCGATGGTTAAGGCTTCACAAGTACCGGCCATAGGGTCTTGGAAAACACGAGCTACCCAGTGCGCTCTTTGGTGAGCTGTCTTTTTGGTAACATCAATACCGTTTAATAAGATTGAGCCACTATCTACTTTAGTGGTGCCACTAATTGCATTCAAAAAAGTAGATTTACCCGCACCATTGGTACCGATAACAGTCACAAACTCGCCTTCAGCAATATTTAAACTAATGCCACGTAGAGCGGGGTTTTCGATTGGAGTACCTCGGTTAAATGTTAACCTAAGGTCATTGGCTTGCATCATAGGGCGATATCCTTATTGGTTCAGTGAAGCTAAAAGTAACAGTTGAGCAGCGGTTAAGTTCGACGACCTGATAATAGTTTTGACTTAATGGTTGGTAATTGTAGGGCAATTACAACCAATAAAGCGGTAATCAAGTTTAAGTCTTGTGAGCCAAAGCCGATGCTGCGTAGGGTGTTACTTGATAAAGCCACTTGAATAAATAGTTTATAGATTACCGCCCCTAAAATCACAGCGAAGGTAATTAACCAAATACGTTTGGCAGGAATAATTGTCTCACCAATAATAACGGCTGCCAAGCCAATAACGATGGTACCAATACCAATAGAGATGTCAGCACCGCCTTGGGTTTGTACAAACAGTGCGCCTCCTAAAGCCACCAAGGCGTTAGAGATTGCCATACCAAGTATGGTCATCCAAGAGGTGTTAATGCCCTGTGCTTGAGCCATGCGTAAGTTGGAGCCAGTCGCGCGCATTGAGAGTCCTGCTTCGGTACTAAAGAACAAGTCCAGTACTAATTTGGCAATCAATACCACGCCACCGATGATAACGCAGCGCATCCAGTAGCCATTTTCATTGGTCACTAGGCTACTAAATACCGTCTCCTCTCCTAGTAAAGGTAAGTTTGGCGCACCCATAATACGTAAGTTGACTGAATACAAAGCCACCATGACCAAAATACTGGCCAAGAGCTGCAAAATACCCAACTTCACATGAAGAAAAGCGGTAACCATACCTGCTAATGCACCCGCCAACATACCCAATCCACAAGCAATCCAAGGGTCAATGCCAGATACAATAGAGATACCAGCAATAGCGCCGCCCAACGGGAAACTTCCGTCAGCAGTTAAGTCTGGAAAATCAAGAATTCGAAATGAGATAAGTACGCCTAGGGCCACTAAAGCGTAAATTAGACCACTTTCAAGGGCACCAAAAAAAGCAATGAGAGACATAAGAAATTTAAACACCGCTTAGAGTTCGACAGGCTGCTACAGGGCACAGTCTGGCAAAGTTTATTTAACAGATTAAGCAATCTGCACTTAGGGTAAACCAATGAGTATTATGATTGTGAAAACCAACAACCGTTAGCATAGCACCCACCAATATTAATTGACCATAACTTAATATGTTAGAGGTAGTCATAGAAAAATATTTATTCTAGCAAATATATTAAATTGCAAACAATATAAAAAGCACAGGAGACAGGAGACTGACCATGTGCCTTTTATACGGCAAATTAAACGACTGCTTTAGTCTTGCACTTCTTTAGCTTTTGAAAGAAGCTCTTGTGGCAGCTCAACCCCTTGTTCAGCAGCATGGCTCTTGCTAAGGAATAGGTCCAAAGATTCTGCTTTATAAACTGGGATAGTCCCTGGGTTTTCACCTTTTAGAATTTTAACCACAATTTTACCAGTCTCACGGCCTAAGTCATGATAGTTCACGCCCAGCGCCGCTACTGCACCACGTTCTACAGAGCCTGTATCAGAGGCAATTAGAGGTATTTTGCTTTCTTTTGCTACTTGATATAACGACTCATAAGCGGATACCACATTGTTGTCAGTAGAGGTATAAATGACATCAACTTTGTCAGCGATACTACGTGCTGCCATAGCAATGTCATTACTCTTTTGCGCAGGTGCTGAATGGACAGTGATGCCCATTGGTTGTAACTTCTCTTCTAGATTTTTTAGAACGATAGTTGAGTTAACTTCGCCTGGGCTATATACATAACCCACACTTTTTAGACTTGGAATGAGCTGTCTCATTAACTCGATTTGTGGCTCATAAGGTAGGACATCAGAAGCACCAGTCACGTTGGTGCCTGAGCCCTCCCAACTTTTTAGTAGTTTTGCTTCAACGGGATCTGTGACCGCAGAGAATACGATAGGAATTGAGTTGGTAGCAGCAGCTACAGACTGCGCTGAGGGTGTAGCAATAGCCACGATGACATCAGGACTGTCGCCTACAAACTGCTTGGCAATCTGACCCGCTGTGGCGGTATTACCTTGAGCGCTTTGGAAGTTGATCTTTAGGTTTTTACCTTCTTCATAACCCTCAGCAGCAAGCTCATCAATGACACCTTGGCGAACAGCATCTAATGCAGGGTGCTCAACAATAGCGGTAATGGCCACTTGTTTTACCTCTGTGGCAGCAGGGGCATCTGCAGCAGTATTATCTGTTGCTGCGTTGTCGTTAGCAGGTTGATTACAGCCGGTTAAAACAGCTGCTGCAACGCCGCCCCACATTAGGGTTTTCATAAAGCGATTTTTATTATACATGGGTCAATCTCCAGGGGTATTTTATTCTCTTATAAGTTTTTGTCTATATTTCCATTTATAAGAGTCATGAGTTTACTGCTCTTAATTAGCTTCATTGCTTGGCTTGGTTTCATCCACATTAATGCCATCGGCTATAATAGAAGAATCCAGAGTAACGCCTTGCTGCTTAGCATGTTTTGGACTGACATATAAAGTCAGTTTGTTCATAATTTCAGGTTTAATATCAGTAATGGCCTCTCCGTTTAATACTCGGTATACCATCTTGCCTGTGACACGACCAAAGTCATAGTCGTTAACGCCTAATGCAGCGGTCGCTCCACGGCGCACACTGAATTCATCTGAGGTAATCACTGGGATTTTCATCTCATTAGCTGCGCTTGCCATGGCTTCAAAGGCGCTAATAACGTTATTGTCTAAAGAGGTATAAATAACATCAGCACGGCCTTGTAAGCTACGTGTTGCCATAGCTACATCAGTAGGGCGATTGGCAGTTACTTCTAAGATTTTCAGCCCTCGTGCTGGAGCGGCTTCTTGTAGCTGCTTCAATACGGTTACTGAGTTGGCTTCCCCTGGGCTATATACATAGCCAATGGTCTTAGCATCAGGAACAATCTTTTGAATTAAATCTAAAGGTGGCTCAATGGGTAGCTGGCTTGACAGACCGGTAATATTGGGCTGAGTTGGGATATTGTTTTCATTAATTAACTTAGCCGCTAACGGATCTGAGATGGCGGTATAAATAATAGGAATAGTAGATGTCGCTGCCGCAATAGTCTGCGCAGAAGGGGTAGAGATGGCAACGATAGCATCTGGCATATCTCCTGCGAATTGCTTAGCAATTTGTCCAGCGGTTGCGGTATTACCCTGTGCACTTTGGAAGTTAACCGTTAGATTTTGGCCTTCAACGTAATCATTAGCTGCTAGCTCTTCAATGATACCGCGGCGTATCTCATCTAATGACGGGTGCTCAACGATTTGAGTGATTGCCACTGTCTTAGCTTCTTTGGTTGCTGCAGCGGCTTCATCAGCTTCTGCGGCCGATTTATCAGTACAGCCGCTTAATGCTGCTAAGCTAACCCCAAGTGTCATGGCCATCATACTACGCCAAACAGACTTACTCTGTATAGCAGAATTAAAAATAGAAGTTGGCTTGGCAGAGAAAAACAATGAGGAGGGATTTGA
This sequence comes from Psychrobacter sp., assembly GCA_020024075.1. Classification (GTDB taxonomy): domain Bacteria; phylum Pseudomonadota; class Gammaproteobacteria; order Pseudomonadales; family Moraxellaceae; genus Psychrobacter. The sequence continues at coordinate 6,276 of JAHHUJ010000062.1, read as the reverse complement.
TTGTTTTTTCATTTGAGAATCCGTTTAAGTTTAACAGTGTAAGTCTATATTACAATAATGTAACACAACTGGGAAATAAAAAAAGTAGCCAGTGACTATAAAGGCTAATAAAAAAAGCCGATGTAGATAACATCGGCTTCTTAGCGACTAATTGCAAGCTATTAATTAGTATGAATAGTCTTTTATTACAGCGGGTGTTTAAGCCAATTTATCACCTACTTGGCACTCATCTGGCAAAGTAATTACTACCAGCCCAGTTTTTGGGTCACCAGAAGATAAAATCATACCTTCTGAAACTCCAAACTTCATCTTACGTGGTGCTAAGTTGGTTACGCAGATGACTTTTTTATTCGCCAGCTGTTCAGGTTCATAAAATTTGCGAATGCCACTAAAGACATTAATTGGTTGGTCTTTACCGATATCTAGTGTGAACTGCAACAGCTTATCAGCACCTTCCACATAGTTACACTCAAGCACTTGTGCCACAGTCATCTCAACCTTCATGAAGTCATCAAACTCAATGTGGTCGCTGGCAGTAGTATCCGCTTTTTTATTTGAAGAAGATGTTTTGTCTTCCGCTACAGGAGCTGGCGCAGCTGTGGCTTGTAAATCTTGCTTAGAGTCTTCAATCATGGCATCAATCTGTGATTGTTCAATACGCTGCATTAGAGGCTTAAACTTATTGATTTTATGACCTAATAACAGCTCATGACGGCTAGCAAAACTTAAATCATCAATGTTTAAGAAGGCCTTAGCATTGTCGGTAAGCTCAGGTAATACTGGGGCTAGATATACCATCAGTTGACGGAAGATATTGATGGCCACACTACATACGTCTTGAACTTCTTGCTCACGGCCTTCTTCTTTTGCCATCGCCCAAGGTTTCTTGCTATCGATGTATTCGTTGGCCTTGTCTGCACACTGCATAATTAGGCGCATGGCTCGGCTAAACTCACGGTTTTCATAAGCGGCTGCAATGTCTTCACCGCTACGAACAATCTCATTCAACAGCTCAGGCTCAGCGCAGTTTTCAGACAGCATACCGTCATATTTTTTAACGATGAAGCCGGCACTACGGCTAGCAATATTCACCACTTTACCGACCATGTCAGAGTTGACCTTTTGTATAAAGTCTGCAAAGTCTAGGTTCATGTCCTCAACTTTATCTGATAGCTTAGTGGCAAAGTAATAGCGTAGATACTCTGGGTGAAGGTGCTTAGCAAAGGTTTCAGCTTGGATGAATGTGCCGCGCGATTTACTCATTTTTTCGCCATTCACCATTAGGAAACCATGAGCGAAGACCCCTGTTGGTGTACGGTATTGAGCACCGGCTAACATGGCTGGCCAGAATAAAGCGTGGAAATAAACAATGTCTTTACCAATAAAGTGGTACAGCTCAGTTTTATGCTGATTTTCCTCCAGCCAATAATCATCAAAGTTTAGCGCTGGTTTAAGTGGATCAGTTGAATCCTGACGCTGTTTGCATAAATTTTTGAAGCTGGCCATATAACCGATAGGTGCATCTAGCCACACATAAAAGTATTTATCAGGCTCGCCTTCAGGGGTGTCTGGAATTTTAAAACCAAAATAAGGACCATCACGCGAGATGTCCCAACTGGCCAGACCAGATTCAAACCATTCTTGAAGTTTGTTAGACACGGATGACTGCAAACGTCCTTCATCTTTGGTCCACTGTTTTAAGAAAGTTTCAAATTCAGGCAAGTTAAAGAAATAGTGCTTTGAGGTTTTTAGAACAGGCGTCGCACCCGATAGAGTCGAGTAAGGATTTTTTAGTTCAGTGGCATTATAAGTGGTGCCGCACACTTCGCAGTTATCGCCGTATTGGTCTTTAGCTTCACATTTTGGACATTCACCTTTCACAAAACGATCAGCTAAAAATAAATTCTTCTCAGGGTCAAACAACTGTTCCACATCTTTGGTTGTAATATGACCCTCGCTATTTAGACGACGGTAAATTAATTCCGAGAACTCTTTGTTTTCTTCAGAATGAGTGGTGTGATAGTTGTCGTAGTTAATTAGAAATTTAGCAAAGTCTGCTTGATGTGAGCTTTTGACTTCTGAGATAAGCTGTTCTGGAGTAATGCCTTGTTGTTCTGCTTTCAGCATGATACTCGTACCATGTGCGTCATCGGCACAAACATAAGTTACCTGATGACCTTGGGCTTTCATAGCGCGCACCCAGATATCAGTTTGAATATGTTCTAAGAGATGACCCAAGTGGATATTGCCATTGGCATAGGGAAGGGCACTGGTAACAAGAATTTGACGCACAAAATCACCTATAAAGTTTATTAATTTTTAAGAGGATTATCTGAATATAAGATGTGTGCCTATGATACCGCAAATGGCAGAAAAATGGGAATTAACCTCTATTTAAATAGGCTACCCCACTCTCAACACTTTTAGGGGTTGAAAAAAAATGACACCTCACTATCCTTAAAGTTTTCGACCAAGAAGACCAAGGACAATGAGATGTCACTTGACGAATTTATCATTAATATTTACCTAATGGTAGAGGAATATTACAACTTAGTCGTTCAAAAACCGTTAAGAAGAGGCGGTTTTGCTCCTAAACTTAGCGATACTGAGATTATCAGTATGGAGTTAGTTGGTGAATTTATGGGTATGGATCAAGACAAACAGATATGGCAATACTTTAAACATCACTGGTTATCTTGGTTTCCAGGCCTTGGCTCTTATCCTAACTTCGCCAAGCAATGTGCTAACTTGTACTTTGTTAAACAGCACATACAACAGCGAGTGGCTCAAACCCAAGTGGATAACATCCACGGATTTATGGCATTTGTCTCATCGTTTAACGCGCAAAATATTAGCGCATAACTTCTGTTTTATTTTAAATAAAAAACTTGGTAACCCGCCTCTTCAGTTTGAATGGCTACTAAAGTGTGGAGAGTGGGGTGTTAAAAATAAATTGTTAATTAATCTTACTTAACAACTATAGCGTTATCGTGATCACCGTTAGAGGCTTTGTGTTTGATGAAAATATTTCTTACTTCTGGCTTTATGAGCCAAATAGAAGTACGCTTTAGTAGTAAATAAAATGAATCTTTTGTTGTCACAAGCTATAATGGCAACCAATAATGATATGACAGCTGTGTCATGACAGATCTAGTATTTAAGAAGTTATAGTGATATGCCAATCTTTTATATATAGCACTCAAATATATAGTACTTAAATATACAGCACTCAAATTAACCACTCATAGTTAGCACTATACTATTAGCTCTATAAAAATATTAGCTCTATAAAAATAGTCACGAACTTATAAGCGCACGTAAGGTTTGAGGGACAGTAATGTTTGATTTTATAAAAAAAACGATTCAAAAAAATACCCTAAAAAATGAAGATTCTCAGCGAACAGCACAGTTAAAAGCAGCGGCAAAAGAGGTAATGGCTCATTATCCGCAGGGTCGTGGTAGAAATGAGTTAACTAATTTTCAACATCATGGGGATACAGTGACTTTAGATTTGCGCTTAGATGAGCAGGCAAATCCTGAGGAGGTGCAAAGACAGCTTGGCCTCAAACTAAAGCCTCTTGGTATAGAAGAAGTTAACTTAAATATTACCCTGCTACCCAAAGCTAATGGAGTCAATACCATGTCAGATAATAGCTCTATGCCGGTTAGCTCTACCAAAGGCAGCGCCAAGACTTTGCCAAAAACCATCGATGCTGCTGCCAAGCAGTCTACAGAAGCCGAGCCACCAATTACCAAACGTGCTCCGACTCAATCAAGCCTGCAGCCTCATCCGCGTATTAAGCACATTTTAGTGGTGGCCTCAGGTAAAGGCGGTGTGGGCAAATCTACTACTACGGTTAATATTGCTTTGGCATTACAAAAGTTGGGTAATCGTGTTGGGGTGCTAGATGCAGATATCTACGGCCCATCTATACCTAGCATGCTTGGTGTAGAGGGGGTGAAACCTCAGCTAGAAAATGAGCAATTTGTGCCGGTAGAAGCTCATGGTATGGCCATGCTATCTATTGGCAGCTTACTTGATGGCGATAACACCCCAGTGGCTTGGCGTGGTCCAAAAGCCACTGGGGCACTCATGCAGCTATTTAATCAGACCAACTGGCCAATGCTCGATTACTTGGTGATTGATATGCCGCCGGGTACGGGAGATATCCAGTTAACATTGGCTCAGCGCATTCCCGTTACTGGTGCGGTTATTGTCACCACGCCGCAACATATTGCCCTAATGGATGCCCAAAAAGGCATTGAGATGTTCAATAAAACCAGCATTCCTGTGATCGGTGTGGTGGAGAATATGGCGCTACATACTTGCTCAAACTGTGGCCATACAGAAGCTATATTTGGAGCAGGCGGTGGAGAGTCTATTGCTAAAGAATATCAGGTGCCGTTGTTAGGGCAACTTCCCCTAGCTAGCGACATTCGAGCTCAAGCAGACAAGGGCGTGCCCAGCGTCATTGCTAATGAGGGGCAGGGTGATGACTATGCTCAGTTCTATCTTGATATCGCCACGAATATCGAAGCAAATATAGAGAAATTTGCTAAGAAGCGTGATGATGGTCGTATATTCTAATGACAAATAAAACTACCTATGATTTGCTCTCTACCTATGACTTGCCCTATATTGATAAGCTTATAGAGCAGGGCCAACCTCAGTTTGGGGTATTCTCCAAGGTGAATCAAATAAATTATTTGGATTATTATAGCCATTTAATTTCACAGAAGCCTATTGCTCAGTGGCGTAAGCAATTAAAAGCCAATCAATTTGCCTTTATTCAAATAGTACATGGGCCTTATCGAATATGTATGGCAGTCGCCACAATTAAGCTGGCGACGACGGCTTTTGCTTATATTTATCATGAAGAGACTCAGCAGTTCGAAATAGTTGAAGCCTTGCTGCCTTTAACTATCAATGCTCAGTTTAGTGGCGATCATAAAAACGGTGAGATGATCTTTGAGCACAATAAGCTGGCACTAAAAATGACTTTTTCACCAGAGCTTGTCAGTGTCAGATTAAATAGTAAAGTGTTTGCTGTGAACGCTGATTTACAGCGAGCACAGCAGCCACTAGCCGTGTGCTCGCCATCAGGTAGACGAGGTTGGACTTTTACCCAAAAAGAACCTTTTGATGTTGCTTCAGGCGAGTTAATCTTACATAGCTTGTCCAAGCATTATTTTAAAACTAAAACAAATGACAGTGAGGCAGATACTCACACTAATATCTACACTAATACCCATACTATAAGTCGGCTTGAATTTGATGCCTCAACCCGTGCCAATTTGGATTGGACTTTAGGCTTTATGCGTCATGAGACCAACTGGTTCTGGAGCTGTATTAATACCCAGCTTGAGGATGGTCGGCAGTTTATGCTTAATTTATCTATGGGCGTTAATGAAACTGGGATCAGTGAGAATGCTTGCTGGCTAGACGGTAAGATTCATTATTTACCGCCAGTGATGTTCCGAAGAGGCAGTCTAGATGGTAACAAGAGCACTACTTGGAGTATCAGCCATCAAAACCTGGGCTGGAGCAAGATTGATATTGAATTAATCTTTACCCCCATCAAAGTCTATAAAAAAACAGATAACTATGCCTTAGTAGCTAGCATCTTTGAGCAGTGGATAGGCTATTATTCTGGTCACATTAGGCTTGCAAATGATGAGGTGATAGTTTTAGACCAAGTGATGGGGTTGGCAGAAGATCATTTTGCTAAATGGTAAATGCGGCTAATGTAGCTCATCTAATTAAGAAAAAATATAAGCCAGTAAGGAGTATTTACATTTTTAATGAGAGAATACTCCGCAGTATTAGCACAAAGTCATTAATGAGCGTAAAATAACCTCAATAAATGGTTTAATTCGTTAGTACAATTAGTATTGAGGCTGTCATTACAAGATTGAATCTTTTATAATTGATATTTTTTATAATATATTATTTTAAGTTAGTAGTTTCAAATCAATAGTTTGAGGGTATAAAATGTCAATTAAATCTGACCGCTGGATTCGTAAAATGGCTGAAGAACATGGCATGATTGAGCCATATGAACCAGGCCAAGTCCGTTTTAATGACGCTGGCGATAAGCTGGTCAGTTACGGCACTTCTAGCTATGGCTATGATGTGCGTTGTGCTCGTGAGTTTAAAGTTTTTACCAATGTGCATTCGGCGATAGTGGATCCAAAAAACTTTGATGAAAACAGTTTTATCGATATCGTTGGCGATGAATGTATCATTCCGCCTAACTCATTTGCCTTGGCACGTAC
>JAHHUJ010000061.1 GCA_020024075.1 Psychrobacter sp. | reverse complement strand
AGGTTATCTTGGGTATTTATTTAAATTATAGTATAATGAATATATAGGTTTAAAAGGGGTTTTTAGCCTTTTAAAATTACTATATAGACCTTAAATAACGGGGTATTTGAATGAGGTTGGTTGCAGCTAATTAGCTATTACCAACCTTACTTCAATGCTCCTTTTTTTTAATATACTTGTTTTTTATGTCACCAAAGTTACTTACGACCAGTATAAATTTCAGTAGGGGTTAAGGGTAAGTAGCGCGAATAAACTTGATTTTAAGAGGCAGTCTTACAAGTACCCATCACAGAGAGTGTTATGAATTTACAAAGGGTTGATTTAAATTTATTGGTTAATTTAGATGTACTATTGCGAGAAAAAAACGTCACCCGCGCAGCCGAGCAGTTGGGCATAACTCAGCCTGCAATGAGTAACATCTTACGTCGTTTACGTAAATTATTTAACGATCCGTTGTTGGTGCGCTCCTCTGAAGGCATGACTCCCACTGAACGGGCATTGGAGCTTCAGCCTCGAGTACGTGAAATACTTGCTGAGCTTTCGCAATTATTAGAGCCACGGACAGAATTTAGACCGTATACTACCTCTCGGGTGTTTAGAATCATGACTTCTGATTATGCCGAAGCGACCTTAGTACCTCGTTTGGTTAAGGCTCTGCGCTCAGAAGCCCCCAATGTGATTTTAGACTTCTTAACGCCCTCAGATGTCTCTTATAGAGATATGGAGCAGGGCAGAGTGGACTTAGCCATCAACCGCTTTAATGAAATTCCACAAAGCTTCCATCAAGTGTTGGTATGGCGAGATACTTTTAGCTGTTTATTGTCAGCTGAAAGTCCTTATGCCAATCGCTTCAATCTAAAAAATTACTTAAAAGCACAGCATGTCTGGGTCTCAAAAACAGGTATGGGCGTTGGCTTTGGGGTAAATCCAGATAAGTCAGGTGGTCTGGGGTCTATTGATCAGGCGCTGCAACGTTTGGGGCAAAAGCGTCAAATCAGTGTGTTCACTCGTCACTATCAGATGCCAGCGATGCTTGCTGCAAACAAAGATTTGATTGCGACTCTGCCGACCCGGGTGGCACGAATGCAAGCCAATAATGACAAAATTATCTTAAAAGAGCCGCCATTCTTTATCCCAGAATTTGAGTTGACGATGGCTTGGTCTCCATTATTACAGCATCATCCAGCACACAGATGGCTGCGTCAGTTAATCATGCATGTGGCGCGTCAAGTGGTGGCTGATGAAGAGGCGAATGACGATGAAGTTCACAAAATAAGTCATTTATTCTAAATAAATCAGTAAGTTACGCGTTAAGTTAAATTAACATAGTGATGACAGTTGTTTACATCCTCATAAAGCTAATATTGTTTACAGTTGTTATGCTAGTAAGTGTCAAATAAAAAGCAGTGGCTAATTAATACTAAGAATTTATATCAATATTCATAACATATGAATGCGCACAATGTATAAATAGCCACAACTAAAAAATTACTAGCATAATACATTTACATAGCTAATAAGGATATCTATATGTCAGATATAACTACTATAAACCCTAGCACTGGGGAGAAAATTACTTCATATAACTATATGAGTGATTCTGAGGTGAATAGCATCATTGATGCGTCTCATCAAGCATTTTTAAAATGGAGAGAAGAGACGCCAGAGCATAGAGCCAAAGTCATTCGTTCAATTGGTGAAAAGCTGGTTGAATATAAAGAAGAGTTGGCACGCTTAATGACCCAAGAGCGGGGTAAGACTTACAAGCATAGTTTGCAGGAAGTAGACCTTTGTAAAAGCATATGTGACTTTACCGCTGATAAAGGTATTGAGGCTTTAGCAGATGATGTTCGTGATATTGAAGGCATTAAGAAGGGCATTGTAACTTATCAACCAATCGGTATTATCTATGGTATCCAGCCATGGAACTATCCTGCCTATCAGGTTATCCGCTACACCATTGCCAACTTAATGGCTGGTAACAGCATCTTATTAAAGCATGCGTCTAATGTGACCGGTTCAGGGTTACTTATTGAAAAGATTTTGCATGAGTCAGACTTGCCAAAAGATCTATTTAGAGCGCTAATCATTAGCCATGATCAGTCTGAGCAAGTTATTGAAAATGACAAAGTCCGCGGAGTTACCTTAACGGGTAGTGATAAAGCAGGTGCTGTTGTGGCGCAGCAAGCAGCCAAAGTTCTGAAAAAAACTGTTATGGAGCTGGGTTCAAACGATGCCTTCATTGTACTTGAAGATGCTGATTTAGAATTGGCCGCAGCAACTTGTGCTCACGCTAGACTTTATAATAATGGGGAGACTTGTGTGGCCGCCAAACGCTTCGTGGTCGTGGACTCTGTGTATGATAAGTTCCGAGAGTTACTCATTGAGAAGTTTAAAGAGTATACGGTAGGCGATCCAATGCAGAAGTCTACTGATGTGGGTCCTATGTCTAGCACCAAGCAGCGAGATACTTTGCAACAGCAAATGCAAGAAAGTATTGATAAGGGGGCGAAGATAGCCTATAGCAGTGAGCTGGATTCAAGCTTGCCTAAAGAAGGTGCTTTTCACCCCTTAGTTATTTTAGAAAATATTACTGAAGACCAGCCTGCTTATAAAGATGAATTATTTGGTCCGGTGGCTGCTTTAATTCGTGCCAAAGATGAAGAAGATGCCTTTCGCATTGCTAATGACAGTCGCTATGGTCTAGGCGGTGGGGTCTTCTCAAAAGATGAAGACAAAGCCATTCGTTTAGCGGCAAAATACTTCGATACGGGTATGGTCTATATCAATGGTTATAGCTTAGTACAGCCAGGCCTGCCATTTGGTGGTGTGAAAGACTCTGGCTTTGGTCGTGAGCACGGCGGCTTTGGCATTAAAGAGTTTGTTAACGTTAAAGCGTTACACGTAGTAGGTCAGGCTCCTGCCTAATCTTTAATGAGCATTATGATTGTAGCATTGTGATTGTATGATTAACGGCTTGCTATAATTTTAGTAAAGCAAAAGGCCCTCAGCACCCAACTGCTGAGGGCTTTTTTTTGTATGCTAATCCGCCAATTACCGAATTATTTTGTTAGAATCCTAATGATTATCTTTAGTCGCCCAATTACTGTCTTTAATTGATAGCTGTTCTTTAGTTGATAGTTATAGTTTAATTAATAGTTGTTCTTTAATTAATAGTCATTTTCTTTTTGTTAGCATTACTGAGATTCCCAATAATGACCCCTGTTCAAAAGCGACCACAAGTTAGTAGACAGATTATTAGTCTAATAAAAAGTCATATCTTAGTTATTTTAATACTGGTGCTGTGGCAGCTGTGTGTGTCATTAGGGCTTATTCCTGATTACTTATTGCCCTCACCACTGCAGATTGTTGAGGCTTTTATAGAAGATTTCCCATTACTGATGGAGCATGCCAAATACACGTTAGCGACTGCTTTTATCGGAACGGCAATCGGTCTAATAATCAGTTTTGTGCTATCAATAATCATGGATTTATCGAAGACCATGAAGGAGCTGATTTATCCTGTCATTCTATTGAACCAAACCATTCCTACCATTGCCATTGCTCCCTTATTGATTATCTGGCTAGGATATGGAATTACCCCTAAGGTGGTGTTGGTGGTTTTGGCAGTGTTCTTTCCAATAACCATTGCTTTGGTGGATGGCTATCAGTCTGTAAGTCGTGAGCATTTGAATCTTTTTAGGTCGATGAAAGCTTCGAAGTATCAGCTGTATCGTCATTTGAAGATACCTTCAGCGATGGGATCGTTCTTTACTGGGTTGAAGGTGGCTTTATCTTATGCCCTTATTTCTGCAGTCATTGCTGAATGGCTAGGCGGATATTATGGGCTGGGGGTATATATGACACGGGTACGCAAGTCTTATGACTTAGACAGTATGTTTGCGGTGATTTTTTTGATTAGTTTCCTAACGATTTTACTCATTGGATTGGTGAAATGGCTAGAGAGGCGGGTGTTGCGTCACAACTATTTATAAAACAATCTTTTATAAAACAACCTTCTATAAAATAACTTTAAAGAGAGGAATTATAGTGGAAATTTTAAGCTCAAGTCGTATTAAGGCCAACGGTTTTTCCGTGCTGCTGCTGTCATTATTGGCAATTATGGCGATAAGCTTAGCGGCTTGCCAACCAAAAGCAGATAGTGCTAAGCAAGAAGAAGAGGCTCTCACTGAAGTGGTTATCTCATTAGATTGGGTGCCCAATACCAACCATACCGGTCTTTATGTCGCACAAGAAAAGGGATACTTTAAGGACCAAGGCTTGGCAGTCAAAATTGTCCAGCCAAGTGAAGACAGTGCCTCAACTCTAGTGGCTAATGAAAGAGCAGACTTTGGGGTTTATTTTCAGCCAAATATGACTTCAAGATTGGCAAAAGAGGTACCTATTACTGCTGTTGCCGCTATCTTACAGCACAATCCAGCGGGATTATTGAGCTTAAAATCATTGGGAGCTGAGTCGCCAAAAGATTTAAGTGGTAAGCGTTATTCAACTTGGGAAGATCCTATTGACGATGCTACTGTGGCGCATATTGTGGGTGGTGACTTAGTAAAAATCCCAGGTGAAGCCACAGATGCTACGGCTGCGTTAAGAATGAATCAGTTTGATTACATTCTTGCTTACTACGGTTGGGATGGCATTCACGCCCAGCTACAAGATGTCGATACCAATTTCTTTTTTTTAAGAGACTATGAGCCAGTCTTTGATTATTATGCGCCAGTAATTATTACCAATAATAAATTATTGGAAACCAACCCTGAGTTGGTGAAGAAGACTTTAGCAGCGATGAAGCAGGGTTATATTTATGCGGCAAAAAATCCTGAAGAGAGTGCGGAGATTTTGATAAAGCATGCCCCTGAAACCAATAAAGAGCTGGCGCTGGCAAGTCAGCAGTACCTCTCTACTCAGTATCTAGATGAAGAGGGCGACTGGGGTAAGTTTGATTATGCCCGTTGGGATAGATTTTATGATTGGGTCTATAAAAATGGCCTGTTAGAAAAGCCACTTCCTCCTCAAGCTGGTGTCACTAATGATTATCTTTAATAAAATAGTGGTCTTCAATAAGATAGTGGCTATCACTTGTGCTTGAGTTACTTATACCCGCTATCCTGACCAATACCCGACAAAGTGAGTTGTCTCAATAATGGATAAGATACTGGTTTTAAAAGAAATCACCCATGCCTTTGACCAAAAGCCTATATTTGAGAATTTAAATATGGCTGTGGCAAAAAATGACGTGGTGAGCATCGTTGGTGCCAGTGGTGTCGGTAAGACCACCCTGTTTAATATCGCAGCTGGTCTATTGACGCCAACCTCAGGGGAAGTTTGGATAAATGGGGCTGAGACCACAGGGCAGGCGGGTACGGTAGGCTATATGCTTCAAAAAGACCTGCTGTTACCATTTAAGAGTGTATTCGATAACATTGCCCTGCCGTTAACGTTAAAGGGTTACAGTAAGCCAAAAATTGAAGAGATTGTGAAGCCGCAATTGCCCCACTTTGGTCTTCAGGGATTGGAGCAGCAGTACCCACAGACCTTGTCCGGTGGTCAGCGGCAGCGAGCGGCTTTACTGCGCACTTATTTGAGTGATAATCCTATTATGCTACTTGATGAGCCTTTTTCTGCTTTAGATTTTGTGACTAAAGACGAGATGTATCACTGGTTTAGTCAACTGCAAAAACGCTTGGGATTGACCTGTCTGATTATTACTCATGACATTGATGAGGCGATTTATCTCTCCGATCACTTGTATGTATTAAAAGGGACACCCGCACATTTCACCGAGCATTTTGCTATTCCTAAGCATGAGGGGTTTTTGGATAGCCAAGAGTATTTGGCGTTAAAAAAACAAATCTTAACCGCGATTCAAAGCCCTTAGTCCTTAGGGCATAGGCTGAATCATTGCCTATCACTGACCTTGAATAATGAGCAGTAGACTAAAGAACTAAAGACCAGTAGACCAGTCACTAGCTAAAAGGATTTAATGATGTTTGGTATCGACAATTATTGGGGTTTTTTGGCGGCAGGCGTGTTGCTGAACTTAACCCCAGGCGCAGACAGCTTATATATTATTATGCGCAGCATCTCACAAGGACCACAAGCCGGCGTGTTCTCAGCGTTAGGTATAATCTCTGGTATCTTAGTGCATACCTTGCTAGCAGCTTTAGGCTTGTCTGTGTTATTAACCAGTTACCCACTAGCCTTCACTGTAGTCAAGTATATAGGTGCACTCTATCTGTGTTATTTGGGGATAAGGCTTCTATGGGCCAAAGGGGATACGGAGGTTGCTGAGCAGATTCCTGAGGGCGTTATGTCTGAGGTAAAGTTGGGGGAAAAGCTGGGAGTCAATCCTTGGCAAATATATAAGCAAGGGGTATTGACCAATGTATTTAATCCCAAGGTGGTCTTATTCTTTTTGGCTTTCTTCCCGCAGTTTATCGATGCCAGTTACCAATACGCAATGCTGTCATTTTCCTTGCTCGGATTAAGTTTTGCAGCCACAAGCTTAGTGTGGTGTGTCAGTTTGGCATTGTTGGCAGCACGATTTAGTGAGCAATTAAGACAGAATCCAAGTATTGAAACTTGGCTTAATAAGATAAGCGGTGTGGTATTTATTGCTTTGGGTTTAAGGTTGATGAGCGCTAAGCTTTAAAGTAGCTATTTAAAAACAACCATTTAAAAACAACTATTTTAAAGCAGTTATATTTTATAGCCTCTCATAACTCACTGTAAATAAAACAAGCCCAAGTCATCAGACTTGGGCTTGTTGGTACTTAAAGTTAACTATTTATAGACTTAGCTATGCATATTTGCTAACTAGGGGTTGTTTTAGTAGCTATGTTAGTAGTTATCTATCTATCTATCTATTAATTAACTAATTATCCAGCCAAAGCTTTAGCGGCAACTGCGGTAGGTAAGGCGTTGCTGCTGTTTGCTCATTGATGGCATTAAGATTTAACACACCTTGGGCAATGAGTAAGATAGTCCAAGGCAACACTTGATGCTCAAGCTTTTGGACACGGGCTTGCAGCTCTTCAGCAGACTCGCTGTGATCGACAGTAAGCATAGCCTGAGTCAATACTTGGCCGGCATCTAATTCAGCAGTTACAATGTGTACGCTACAGCCATGATGGATATCACTAGACTCTAGGACACGTTGATGGGTATCTAACCCTTTATATTTTGGTAGCAGTGAGGGGTGTAGATTAATCATTGGCGCAGGCGAGTTACCAATAAATTCATCACTGAGTACTCGCATAAAGCCTGCTAATACTACCAAATCAGGCTGCCATTCATTAAGCTGAGCGTTGGCATGACGTTCGAAGGTTTTGATTCCCATACGCTTGCCAGCATTCTCACCTTCAGTGATATGAGAAAATACTGCTGTGGCTATCCCGGCTTGCTGTGCTCGAGTCACCGCATAAGCTTCTTTGACATTACTAATGACGCCGACAATCTCGATAGGCAGGCTACCTGAGTTCATGGCATCAATAAGCACTTGAAGGTTGCTACCACTTCCTGAAACTAAAACAGCAACTTTTAATGGTTTTTGCGACAATTTTTGTGAATCAGTCATGTTATGAATACACCACAGCATTATCAGTACGGGCGATGATTTCACCGAAGATAAAGGCTTTTTCACCTGCCTCGTTTAGGAGACTAACAGCTTGATCCGCTACTTCAGCAGGAACCACAACTACGAAACCTACCCCGCAGTTGAAGGTACGGTACATCTCAGATTGCTCAATGTTACCGTGCTTTTGAAGCCAGTTAAATAACTCAGGCATCTCCCAGCTTTGGGTGTCAATTTTAGCGGCTAAATTCTCTGGTAATACGCGAGGTAAGTTTTCGGTAAAGCCGCCACCTGTGATATGTGACATAGCATGTAGCTTGCTGTTGCCCAATGCTTTTTGTAACGCTTGGATAGATTTTACATAGATTTTAGTGGGGGCCATTAGGGCATCAGCAATTGGCTGACCGTCTAACGTCTCGTCAGAGTTGGCAATGTCTACACCGCTAACTTCGATGACTTTACGAATTAGAGAATAACCATTTGAATGCGCGCCACTTGAAGCGATAGCAATTAGGACATCGCCTTCAGCGACATTCTCACCAGTAATAACTTCTGATTCTTCAACCACGCCCACACAGAAGCCGGCTAAGTCATAATCTTCATCTTGGTACATACCTGGCATTTCTGCGGTTTCACCACCGATTAGGGCACAGTTAGACTGCTTGCAGCCTTCACCGATACCACCCACAACTGAGGCTGCAGTATCCACATCTAATTTACCAGTAGCATAGTAATCTAAGAAGAATAGAGGCTCAGCACCACATACCAATAGATCGTTGACACACATGGCAACTAAGTCAATGCCAATCGTATCATGACGGTCTAACTGAAGCGCAAGCTTAAGCTTGGTGCCCACGCCATCTGTTCCTGAGACTAATAGTGGTGATTTATAGCCTGTGGGAATACGGCATAAGGCGCCAAACCCACCAAGACCACCAACGACTTCAGGGCGAGTGGTTGATTTAGCAACAGATTTAATACGTTGAACTAGGGCATCACCTGCATCAATATCTACACCAGCGTCTTTATAGCTTAGTGAAGTTGGCTTGTCTTGGGTGGACGAGTTAGCAGATGCATTAGAATTTGGATGGCTCATGGTAGCAGCAGACCTTAATAAGCGAATGTGAGAATAAAATAATAGAAGGTTAAGATAAAAAACTGAGTGCTAAACTTGGCAAAGTAAGTTAAGTTGAATTACTAACAAATAGCAAACAGCAGTTCTCAGGTGGCATTATACGCAAAAACACAGGGCTCGCAAAATTTAACGCGTATTAATTGATGATAAAAACAAAAAATGACTAAAATTCAGTTAATGATTACCTTGTTGTAGATTATTATAGAGTTAATTTTGACTTATTATTTTATTTTTCACAGTTAAATTATTTTTATTATGTCAAAAATAATAAACTCCTTTTTACATAAAGCTTTTAAATTATAGAGAATACTATCTATGCAAATTGCAAGAATTGATCCGTTTTTTAAACGTTTATTTGCCGTTGTAGCCATAGGGCTTGGTTTATGGCTTATATATTTGCTAATTCCTGTTATTTTGCCTTTTTTAAGTGCATTTATACTGGCCTATCTTCTTAACCCCATTGTGGCACGTTTGGCTCGTATTATACCCAGGTGGTTATCAATTTTGATTGTTTATGCCGCCATTATTTTTGGATTTGGTGTTTTATTATGGTGGTTGTTGCCTACATTATGGATTCAAATTGAATCGGCTTGGGAGTATTTCCCTAGGCTGGTTGAATGGTATAACAGTGATGTTCGTGTTTGGATTAATGCTAACAGTCGCTTTAACTTACCTGTGCTGGAGTCGAAGATTGTCTCTGAAACTTTGCTTGAGTATCTCGATAAAAATTATAATGTTGAAGATGCTCAGTCATTGCTGATGTATATTATGAACTCAGGGCTAACCGTTATTAATAATACAGGGATGGTGGTTTTGGTTCCTATTTTGACTTTTTATTTTTTATTTAATTGGGACCAGCGTCTACAATCTTGGAAGGAAGCTTTACCTGCGGCCAGCTCTAAGAAAATCATTGATATCGCCCGTGATTGTGACAGAGCTTTAATGGCTTTTATTAAAGGTCAACTGTTGGTCATGATATTGCTAGGGGTCGTCTATGCAGTGCAGCTACAACTCATTGGGTTAGAGCTTGGGTTAATTATTGGTATGGTGGCGGGTATTGCAAGTTTTGTCCCTTATCTTGGCTTTGGGATTGGTTTTATTGCTGCCATTATTGCCGGCTTATTCCAATTTGGACTGGACTGGCTACAGCTTGGGCTTATTGTGGTTGCGTTTTTGGTAGGTCAAGCGGTAGAAGGTTATATCTTACAACCCTTACTTCTTGGAGATAAAATTGGACTTTCTCCTTTATGGGTAATATTTTCTGTGCTTGCAGGGGCAAATTTATTGGGCTTCGTCGGGATGTTAATTGCATTACCGGTTTCAGCCATTATTAATGTTTTATTCCGTCATGCTTATGCCGCCTATCAAAATACAGATTGGTATAAGGGGAGAAAGCAGTATAGGTTGTTTGATTAAGTATAGGTTGTTTGATGAATTGTCAGTAAGCAGATAACAGAGTGTTTGTTAGGGTTTACTGGCTTATTGCAAGGTAATGTCATATTATTGTGCATAAAATTGTGATATAAATAGACGTTAAAAGTTATATCGAGCCGAGATACTAGCCTGATGACAAATCAATTAAGTTTAAATCTAGAAGTAAGGAGAGATGCTAGCCTGAGTGATTTTTCGGGACCGGGCTGGTCGACTTTAATCGATGCTGTTCGTCAACTGCATGTTGGCTTAATTGGACAGATGTATATCTATGGTAGTGCTGCTACCGGGAAGACTCACTTACTTTCAGCTATTTGCGAATCTTATATAGAGATGGATAAGTCTGCTATTTGTCTGTCTTTAAAAGAGCTTGTCAACACAGATGTAGGAGTGTTGGCCTCGCTAGAAAGTTTTGACTTGGTTGCCATTGATGATTTGGAAGCCATTCGCAATAGTCGTGTGTGGCAAGAAGCCATCTTCCATTTAATCAATCGCAGCCGTGAAGGTCAGGGGC
>JAHHUJ010000060.1 GCA_020024075.1 Psychrobacter sp. | reverse complement strand
CAGTAAAGTTACTGATTATAAACGGGTTTACGTTTTTCAATAAAAGCGGTAATACCTTCAATGAAGTCATCAGTTTTGGCCAATCTGGCTTGCTGGTGTACTTCCATATCTAACGCTTCGTTAAGCCCCATATAAGCGTGGATATTTAGCATATGTTTCATGGTCGATAGAGCTTCACCTGGTAGATTGCTTAAGCGAGTGGCTAGCTTTAATACTGCCTCGTCAAGATCTTGTTGAGGGACAACCTGATTCACAAGGTTTAAATCTGCCATATCTTGGGCACTAATTTTATCCCCTAGCATCACAAGTTCAGTAGTCTTAGCTGCACCAATCAATTTATTTAACAAGTAGATACCCCCAGCATCAGGTACCAGACCTATATGAATGAAGGCTTGTAAAAACTTAGCGTTATCTGCAGTAATGCGGAAGTCACAGGTCAAAGCCAAATTCATGCCAGCCCCAGCGACAGCGCCTTCAAGTTTGGCAATAATTGGCTTATCAACTTTACGCAGAAGTATACTGACTTCGCCGGCTCCAGTGACCATGCTTTTTAGCTTTTCTGAAAGTGCTTCTTTTTCTAAGCCATCTGACAGCATCTCTTTGATATCGCCGCCACTTGAGAAGTTACCACCTGCCCCTTGCAGAATAATGACACGAACTTCTGCATCGGCTTCAGCTTTTTGTAAGGCAGACACCATAGCAGATTTCATGGGAGTGCTAAAAGCATTTAAGCTTTTTGGATCATTGAGGGTAATGGTTGCGATATGGTTCTCAACCTTATAAATTACAACATCTTGAGACTGGGTCATAATAGATATCCTAATACATTGAAGCAAAAATATTGAGAGGGTAGAAGTATCACTTGTTAGTTATACACTTTTATTGCTAGTGATACAAAACAAATTCTTTTGGTTTAAAAAAAGGTTTAGTTATTAGAGGTATTGGCTTGTAGCGTATTGGTTTCTAGCATAGCAATAAAACGCTCTACCTGATATTCAGGTGTGGCCCAAGAGGTTACTAAGCGGCAAATGGTAAGACCATTATCCAGCTGCTCCCATTCATAAAAGTCAAACTCAGTTTTTAGCGTAGTGATAAGACTAGGCGGTAACAGGGCAAAAACCTGATTACTTTGGGTAGGTACGAACAGCTCAATACCACAACGCTGTAAACCATTAGAAAGCTTTTTAGCCATAGCATTGGCATGAAGACAAAGCTGTAAATACTTATCGTCTTTTAATAGAACCTCAAACTGCAGACCCAGTAAATAGCCCTTGGCCATCAACCCACCATGACGCTTAAGATAAATATTAAAGTCAGTGGCAATGTCTTTATTAGGAATGACTAATATTTCACCGAACATGGCGCCCATTTTAGTACCACCAAACCAAAATATATCGGTCAACTCAGCGAAATCTGCCAAGGTCAAAGTACGCTCATTTGGATTGTTATGAGTATAAGCAATAGCAGCGCCCAATCTTGCCCCATCCATAAACAAATACATATTATTGCTACGGCAGTAATCTGATAAAGCTTTCAGCTCTTCATAGGTATAAACAGTACCCAGCTCGGTAGTGTTAGAAATGTATACCGCTTTGGCTCTAACAACGTGTGGGGTAAAGCTATGGCGTACTTTTACTTTTTCCAAGGCTTCAATGGTCAGCTTACCTTGCTTTGATTCTGCCAAAATAACTTTGTGACCTGTCGCCTCAATAGCGCCTGCTTCATTTACAGCGATATGGCCGGTGTCACAGGCCACGATGCCATCGATTGGCGATAGCATAGCATCGATACAAACCAAGTTTGCCTGAGTACCAGTAATCCCAAAGTGGATAGCGATGTCTTTATTATTTAATTGTGATTTTATTTGTTTTCGTACTCGATCAGAGTATTCATCGAAGCCATAGCCCTTATGTTGTTGTAGGTGGGCGTCTTGCATTGCTTGAATGATGTCAGGGTGGGCACTTTCGCTGTAGTCGTTTAAAAAATGAAACATAACTTGGTTTTAAACTCTCTTTTAAGTGTAACAAAGGTTAGGCCGAGGCCAGTTGGGTGAAACAAAAAGGAGCCACTAACCTTAAGGTAAGTAGCTCAGTTAACGTAATCCAATAATTCATGGCTAATACTAATTCACGGCTCATACTGTATTTTATGGCGACCACTATTTTATGGCGACAACCACTTTATGGCATGGCGAACACTATTTTACAGCTAACAATATAAAGTGTTAAGAAGTAGGGATGTGCTAGCCAACCTACTCATCGTTCTCAAAACTAGCGTCGGCCATATAATGATCAGGTGTTAGATTAATAAAGCGGGTGTATTGACCCTCGAAAGCCAAACGCACGGTACCAATAGGTCCGTTACGCTGTTTACCAATGATGATTTCAGCCACGCCTTTTAAGTCAGAGTTTTCGTTATAAACTTCATCGCGATAAATAAAGGTGATTAAGTCAGCGTCCTGCTCAATAGCTCCTGATTCACGTAAGTCGGACATGATAGGGCGTTTATTTGGACGGTTCTCAAGGCTTCGGTTAAGCTGAGATAGGGCAATAACAGGACAATTTAATTCACGTGCCAAAGCTTTTAAGCTACGTGAAATCTCTGAAATCTCTTCCACACGGTTGCCACTTAAGCTAGGTACTTTCATTAGCTGTAGGTAATCGACTATCACCATGCCTACTTTACCATCATGATTTTTGGCGATACGGCGGCAGCGTGATCGTACCTCAGATGGGGGCAGGGCAGTACTATCATCAATATACAGATGCTTGTCTTGCAAATGAGAGATGGCGTTCATCATACGTGCCCATTCATCTTCATTCATCTGAGCAGAGCGTAAGCTGGTCTGGTTAATTTGTCCCCAAGAGGACAGCAAACGCATAACGATGGACTCTGCTGGCATCTCCATAGAGAATACAATTACTGGCAAGTTTTCATGAAATAGAACCCCTTCTGCTAAGTTCATGGCGAAGGTGGTCTTACCCATAGAAGGACGGGCGGCAACAATGATTAAATCACCAGGCTGTAAGCCCTGCGTCTTATTATTAAGCTCAGTAAAGGGGGTTTTTAGGCCAATCATGCCATCTGGATTGTTCTTTAATTCATCCATTTGCTCAATAACGTTCACTAGAACTGAGCTTACTTCGACAGGCCCTCTTTGCTGAGCACGTTTGTTATGTTGCTCGTTAATCGCAAATATTTTGGATTCAACTGTATCTAGAATGTCACTGACACCGCGCTCTCTAGGGTCATAAGCCAAGGCTAGCATTTCATTACCAGCTGTAATAAGTTGGCGCAAAGTTGACAGCTCACGTACCCGCTCTGCATAAGAGACGATGTTAAACATGGTACTGGGGCTTTGGGTCACAATATCGGCTAAGTAGCTCTCGCCACCGGCTTGTTTTAGTAGCTTTTGTGAGTTAAGCCAGTCATGTACCATTACCGTATCATAGGGTTCACCTACCATAGCGAGATGGGATATTGCAGCAAAAATATGCTGATGGCGACCTGCATAGAAGTCGTCTTTTGTGACGATATCAGATATCTTGTCAAAAGATTCGTCAATACTCATCAAAGTAGCCAATAAAGCTTTTTCGATGTCTACGTTATGAGGCGGCTGCTGACTCAATAAATCGGTTAAACCAACGTCATTATTGTCATTTTTTTCATTTCTTTTTTTACTTTCGGCCATAGTTCTATTGTCATTATCAAAATACAGTGGTGTTATAGGCTCAGCGGAATTAACTTGCTGAAAAATAGGGTGTTGCTGTTTTTAAGGTGCTATTTTATTAAGGTGTTACTTTATTAGATACTGGGGAGTAACTATTTATGATGTTGCCAATATATGATGTTATTAAAATAGCAGGGTAATTAAACTCTTACTTCAAGTGTTTTATAGATTTAGTTCAATTGTTTTATGAATTTAGCGCAATTGTTTTATGAATTTAGATAGTTACAGAAGGTTTATTCCCTAAATATTGAAACCAGCGGTATTTAGGGTTAAGGTTAGGTATTGCCAATACAGCTTTTCGCTAAATGTGTCTGAAAACTGCCCATAAAGCGATAAATAAAGTCATATAGCTATTAATTAAGTTTGTGTAATAAGGTTTGTGGTTTGAGCGATAAAGTTTAACACATAGACACTGCTCATAGATTAAAAAACACATGACTTTATGTTTGCAGCTTGCGTTTTATCATGAAAAATATGTCATCTACTATTTGTATAATTGGGATTAAATGACGGCTAATCAAGGGCTGGATAACTGATAAATAATATAACATTTAAGCCCAACTAGTTATTAATAAAGTGATTATTAACAAGGTGATACCAATGACCACACCCTCAACTGATTTGGACTGTGCTGACCGAAATACAAGAAGTAGTCAGCAGTCATCTAGGCTGCCTCCATTAATTTTAACCACGGGAGAGCCTGCTGGTATTGGAATGGATATCGTGTTGCAGCTGGCGCTAGCAGGGGAGCTTGCCAAACTTGACTATCCAGTGGTGGTATTGGCTGATGAGGAGGCATTACAGCAAAGATTTGAGCAAGTATATGGCAAGCAAATCCAAAGCTTAGATACCCCGCTGTGGCAGCGTATTGCTGAGGCCAGTGAAGTGATAGATCTTGCAGATTGCTCACAGCCATGGCTCACTGAGAAGATTCTGCAAGCCAAGTCAGCAAGCTTAGAAGCTAAGATGTCTCCTAAGTTTTATTTGATCCATGTGGGCTGTAACCAACCGGTCATTGCAGGGCAATTAAACGTAGATAATGCTGCCATGGTGATCACCCAATTACAGATAGCTCATAAGCTTGCACAATCTGGAGCAGCGAGTGCCATTGTGACTGGGCCGCTACAAAAGTCAGTGTTAATAGAGGCGGGCATTACATTGGAAGATGGGTCTATGTTCACTGGCCATACTGAGTTTTTTATGCAAAAAAGTGGCTGTGATAAAGTAGTAATGATGTTGGCTAACAAGGCCATGAAAGTGGCGCTGGTGACTATTCATATGCCACTCAAAGAAGTAGCAGCAGCGATTACTCCTGATAATGTGCGTCAAACGGTACAGATTTTATTAAATGATTTGCAACAAAAGTTTGGACTCAAAGATCCGAAGGTATTGGTGTGTGGTTTAAATCCTCATGCAGGAGAGGATGGTCATTTAGGTACTGAGGAGATTGAAATTATTAATCCTGTATTAAAACAGTTCCAGCAGCAAGGGGTAAATATCTCCTCCGCTATGCCGGCAGATACCTTATTTACTCAAAGACATCTAAAGCATTGTGATGCTGTCATTGCTATGTATCATGATCAAGGCTTGCCAGTGCTGAAATCGCATGGCTTTGGAGATACGGTCAACCTAACCTTAGGCTTGCCTTATATTCGTACTTCAGTGGATCATGGTACTGCTTTAGATTTGGCCGGCAACCGCAATGAGGGAAGTGCTGAAATCGCTAATACTAAAAGCGGGCAGGCGAGTAGTAGTAGTCTATGGCAAGCCTTAAAAATGGCCAATGATATGGCCAAATCAACTCTGGCCTTGAAGTGAGTGAATTTTCAAGATCCGATAGACAAGTAGTCTCTTGAAATATGCTAAACTAGACCCCTTTACTAACTGATATTTATCAACTTATGACACATTCAGACGCTTCAAAACATCCGTTACATGGCACCTTAAAAAGGGCAGCTAAACATCAGCCTAGAAAAAGGTTTGGTCAAAACTTTTTGCACGATGAAAGCATCATCAGTCAAATTGTGGATTCTATTGGTCTTAACCGAGACGATAATTTGGTTGAGATTGGACCAGGTATGGGCGCGTTAACAGAGCCTTTATTAGAGCAAGTCGATGCCATGACGGTGATTGAGCTGGACCGTGATTTGGCCAGTAGCCTGCGTATTCGTATTGGTGCTAACAGCCATCCTAATTTTAACATCGTTAATACCAATGCCATGCAGTTTGATTACTCAACTCTATATGATAAAGACGCTGAGGGAGTTAAATCGAACAAGCTTCGTATCGTGGGTAATCTGCCCTATAATATTTCTACTCCGCTTTTATTTACCTTGCTGGAGTACTCAGATATTATTGAAGATATGCATTTTATGCTACAAAAAGAAGTCGTAGAGCGTATTACTGCTGATGTGGGTAGCAAAATATATGGCCGTTTGTCAGTTATTATGCAGTACTACTGTGAAACTGAGTATCTGCTCACCGTACCCAGAGGTGCCTTTAATCCTCCTCCAAAAGTGACCAGTGCTGTGTTCCGTCTACGTCCCCATCTCACCAAGCCGGTACAAGCAGAAGATGAAAAACTCTTTGCTTTAGTGGTTCGTGAGACTTTTAACCATCGTCGTAAGACCTTGCGTGCCATATTTAAGCAGTCTTCATTAATGGCAACATTGAGCGATGAGGATTTTGCTTCTATTGGTATTGAAAGTAACGCTCGTCCGGAGACCTTGGATGTCAAAGACTTTGTGGCACTAAGTAACCTGATAAATAGTAAGCAACATAACCAGCTCGAAGATGGCGATGGTTGAGTGACGAGGCTGCGCCTCTAGGGCAAGGATGGTTAAAATTAAAACAAATAAAAAAGTAAATACCACCAATTAAGCTGAGTAACTATATGAAATATCGTTCCGAGTATGTCATCGGAGATTTACAAGGATGTTATGCTGCCTATCTAGATCTTCTAAAAAAAATAGACTTTGATCCTACACAAGACAAACTATGGTTTGTAGGAGATTTAGTAGCTAGAGGTGAAGATTCTTTATCCACCTTACGTCATGTCAAAAACTTATGTGAGCAAGGAGCCGCTGCCACTGTACTGGGCAATCATGATATTAATTTAATTGCAGTATGGCGTGGCTTTGCTCCTTTAAAGAAAAAAGATCAAACGGAAGCTATTATTAATGCTCCAGACTGTACTGAATTACTAAATTGGCTTCGATGCCAGCCTCTAATTGCTTTTCCTAACGATAAGACGGTGTTGGTCCATGCTGGTATTCCACCACATTGGAAAATCAGCGAGGCAGAACGTTATGCTCGTGAAGGACAAGTACAGCTTTCTAGTAGCTTTTTTCAACTTGATAGAGTGCTGCCACAGTTGTATAGCGGGGAGGCGGATGCTTGGTCAGAGCAGCTCAATGGCTTTACCCGTATCAGAGCCATTACCAACTATCTCACTAGGATGCGGCTGTGTAAACAAGATGGCTCTCTTGAGTTTAGCTTTAAATCAAGCTTAACCGATAAAATGCCAGAGTCATTCCGTCCTTGGTTTGAGTGGGAAGTACCTCGTGATCGTAAGATTCTATTTGGGCATTGGGCGGCGTTGAAGGCTGAAGTTGATTTGCCTACTGCTAGAGCCTTAGATGGGGGCTGTGTATGGGGTAGCTGCTTAGTGGCATATCGATTAGAAGATGGCAAGGTTTTTACCTCTTCTGACAAATGCCCAAAATCCTAAGGCTTCATGAATTGCAAAAAAAAGAGTGATTGGCAGCTCAATAGGACTATTTGGGCGGATAGAGAATCGTATTTAACTCAAAAAAAAGCACAAGTCAGACCGACTTGTGCTTTTTTGTATTGTATCCATTACAGCTATTTTGTTAACTGAATGATATGCAAAAGGGGCTGAAAAATAGGGTTATCGTCACCCTGCCAGCCTATTGAGCGGTCATGCCGCCATCTACTACGAACTCTGAGCCTGTTGAGTAGCTAGAGTCTTCTGATGCTAAAAATAGTATTAGCTTGCTCACCTCTTCAGGCTGTGCCACCCGTTGTAAAGGAATGCTTTTAGCAATTTTCTCAACGGCATCCTTAGTGTCGCCCTGCATAATCATAGGAGTTGCAATAACACCAGGATGAACGGAGTTAACTCGGATACCTGATCCTGCCAGCTCTAAAGCCGCCGCTTTGGTCATACCGCGTACCGCAAATTTGGAATCTGTATAGCCAATAGCACCACCGACTAAGCCATTAATAGAGGAGATATTAATGATTGAGCCATTGTTGGCTTTTTTCATTGAAGGAACAACCGATTTCATGCCTAAGAACACAGAAACTTGGTTGATATCAAGGATACGGCGATAATCTTCTAATGACATATCTAATAAAGATTTGGCCATAGTAATGCCAGCATTATTGACCAGAACGTTAATGGGGCCAAATTTATCTTCAGTAGTTTTGACAACGTTTAACCAATCTTCTTCGCTGGTAACATCATGTTTGATAAATAGTGCATTTTCTCCAAGAGAGGCTGCTAAAGCTTGTCCTTTTTCTTCATTAATATCGGTTAAGACAACTTTTGCACCATGCTCGAAGCATTTGCGAGCATGAGTCTCACCCATACCTTGTGCTGCCCCAGTAATAATAACGACCTTATCTTGTAAGCGTCCCATAATATTCTCCTTGTTATTTTATAATGATAGGTATTAATAATAATGATAGGCGATAAGTTCAGCTGGCTAGTAGAGACTATGACCAGCTGAGTATCACTTTATTATTATACCTAATAAAATATTATTGAATATTGTCTATCCGTTACAATACTTATTCGGGTAGCTTAGGTGGATTCTTGGGCTTTGGTAAAGGGGTTTTGGCATTTTTTGTTTTATCATTGCGCGCAGTAGCCTCTGTGTCGGCAATGCCTGTTTCGAGGATTTCAGGATTCACCAATTCAAACTCTTGATCATCCAAGTTAACTATTTTTTTCTCAGTAGTAACCGGTGGCTGATCACTTGTGAGCTTATCTTGGAATTCTTTTTTCTTATTCCTCTCGTCAATACGCTTGGTATCGATAGCGACCCCCTCTGGGACTACTCGTACACTTGAGAGTCTACGCACAGCAAAGTGTTTTGGAAACAGCTTATGCTTTTGTGTTTTACCAGCTTCCTCATAAATCATGTGACCGTCACTATCAATCTTGGCGTAGGTCATTGGCTCTGGACGCGGCAAGAAGAAATCTCTAGGCTGAGTAAATAGGTGAGTGTACATCAATTTACTGATGGTCTTCCATTCAACTACCTCAACCCCCTTAGAACGTAAGGCTACAATTATGGCTAATGAGAAGCTTACCAATAAGTTGACCATACCGATAAGGGCCACACCGAGTAGAGAGATAAAGACAATACCAAGGCCAAAGTCATCTGCAGCCATGTTAAATATACCATGCGAGAAGTTAGCAGAAGCGAAAGCAATATGGCGAATATCTAATGGCATTCCAAATAAGAAGCCTACTGTGGCGGTACTGCCTAGGAACACCCCGAATAGGAAGTTACCCATAATGGCGCCTAAGTTGTTTTCAACAAAAGTTCCTAGTCGTTGCAGCCAAGACTCTGATACAAAGCGTAGTAGCAGCTTGTGACGGGCAATACGCTCACCGATATTATTAAATAAGGCTAAGTTATCGTAATAACCAGCAATTAGGCCTGATAAGAATAAGAACACACCGGCAATAGCTGCATGGAATATCGCTAGAGAGTGAAAAGGGTCCAAGTCATGTAATAGATGTTCAGCTTGCTCGATACTAATCATTGGCGCGCCTTTTGCCTGCAACCACACTATAGAGATGATGAGTGCTAAAGGCATGGCAATCAGTACGTTACCCATAATAGCAATGAACTGGGTACGTATAATATCTACCATAAGCTCTGATAATTTGGCGAGCTGATGCGACTTTTTGCCCGAACTATCAGAAATGGTTGAGGCAATAGCTGCTGCGGTCATAGCGGGTTGTTTGGTAGCAACTGTACCGTGGATAATATGGATAAATACGAAGCCTAAGCCGTAAATCATACTATTCACAAAAGCTCGGCTCATTGGGGCCAAATCTAAGTCATAAGACAGAATTTTGATAGTAGCCATAAAGGCAATGACAAAACCACCGATGGCGGCCTTTTTGAACATTTTTTTGTAGCCGGTCTTATCGGTACTGATGTAATGCTCACCAACACGCCCTGAGTTGTCAGTGATTTTTCGAGACAATAACTTGGTGTTGTTATCAATTAAGTAGCTGATACTATAACGGCGCTTCACACTGACAATGATGGCTTGTGTTAGCTCAATAATGGCTCTATCACGCTTCTTATCATCATTAGTTAGCAGCTCACTTAAGATGTGCATACGCTTTAAGCTTTGCTCTAAGCGTAGCAGCATATTGGTTAGTCGAATCGATATGCCCGTCTTATAAATACGCTTACGAACTGTATTGACAATATTGTCACACTGCTCAAGCATTACCAATAAAGGAGCAGGGTCAGTCTCACGACTAGGAACGACATCTTCAAAGCTATCTAGTTTATGTGCTTCTCGGTACTCATTGGCAAAGAGAACCGCTTCTTGGTTTTGTGCCACAAAAGCTGCTGAATAGTCAAGCATCTGTGGATAGGCTTTCATCAAGTCTGGATGCAGACCTATGCCACTGACTCGGTAAGACAAGATAACTAAGGCGTTTAATATATTATTTTTGGCAGTTGCCACAAGGTCAGAGTGAGCATCATCTACCATGATAAGATCTACCAGCTCATCCCATAGCTCGTCATTAATAGAGGCCAGCCAGTGCTCATCATTCTTGCCATCAAATAGATAGGCGACCAATTCTACAATAGAGTCGTCTTCTGGCAATAATGGCACAAAGCGGTGTCCAATTAAGCGCATTAAGCTATTGGAGAAGGTTTGGTCCGATAAGATACCAGTGTCGGTGTATAACGACATTCTATGGTAGTTATTGAGCAAGGTTAAAACAAAGACGGCTAGACCATTGGCATACTCAGGGTATTGACTTAAAAGCGCATTTAGCTTCCGTATCTTTTCGTTAGAAAGATCGGGATTATTCTTATATTCAGCTTCTGATACCCGTAAAGTATCAATTAATCTTTTGAGCACATAAGGCTCAGGGCTATCGCATAGTGCATTTATTT
>JAHHUJ010000006.1 GCA_020024075.1 Psychrobacter sp. | reverse complement strand
GAAGCATAAAAAAAGAGAGGATAAATAATCCTCTCTTCTAATTCCCTTGGATGAGATAACCAATTAATTGTTAGGTGTTAATTATTGGGTTCTAGTTTTTAGATCTTCATTACTGGGTTCTAAAACGGCGGTTCTCTTGCACCTCAACTTGACCTGGCTGAGTAGCTTGTAACTCACCTCGCTTATCTTTGACTTTTTGTTGTAGCGTTATGGGGGTAGCTTCAATATTACCACCTGACTCACCAGCTAAAGTAGGAGTTGCATCAATGTTGGCTGGCGCTGGTTGCTGCGCAGCAGCTTCTCCCTCTTCGTCAGCTACTTCAGCTGTTGTTTGTTCAGCTACTGCCACTTGTCCTGGCTGTGTGGCCAATAGTTCGCCATCCTCATCTTCAACTTGTTGCTGTAAAGTAGTCTCTACAGCTTGCTCAGACTTATCCTGTTCAGTGGGGGCATCTTTAGGTTGTGAAGCTGCTGAAGCGGTTCCAGAGATAGCCAGTACACCAGCCACTAAAGTTGAAAACATAAGGCTGTTTGTTGTACGTTTTGACAGAGCTTGTTTATCATTAATAGGCATTATTATTCTCCAACAATCATTATAAAAGAAATCACTATAAAAGAGTGTCAATCAGCTAAGTAAACGCTTGCTCTTTCGCCTTTCACTCTTTTCTTTTGCTTTCCCGTGATATAACTTAAACACGTTATATAAAGTTATTTTTCTATATCAAAATAACGATCTTTTAAGTTTCAACTAATCTTAGTATAGGGAGCAAAAAAAATATTTTGATAATGAATTTGTAAAGTTCTTCTTGCAAGTTGTATATCCCTACCCCAGTTTTTTGCATAACTGTTGTGAATAAGTTTCATATTTTAAAAACTCCACCATTTTTTATAAGCTCATATAAATCATAGCTTATAGTCAATATATAGAAACTTATTAGCTGAAATTAATGTCACCACCCCAAAGTAAAAGCTAATTAATCAAACCCTATAAAACACCATTTTAATTAAGAAAAACTTCATAATAAAAGTAAAGAATTTAGTACGACATCACTCTAAACAAAAAGTGTGTATTTAACGTATAATTTAAATTATTTTTTTATTTATCCAAACCAAAGTGTTTGCGAGACTGATATGACTAGTAACTCTGATCCTAATAACAAGACACCCAGTGAGATTCCAAGTGCAGCCACAACTGATACTGGCAGCGTTAAGGATACCTCGACCCATCCAGAAACCTCTACAGCCGATGCAGAGCCTGCTTATACGACTTATAGTGCAGAAGCGGTTAAATCGAAGCCGAACTGGCTTTGGGTATTGCCGCTATTGTTGATTACCTTGGTAATTGGCTTATTCGCAGGCCGTATGTGGGGCGAAAAACAAACCGAAGACAGTAAGCTTAATGCTGAAAGATCGGTTTCTGGGCAAATGGGTAGCGCGATAGGAGTCACTGAAATTGAAAAAGAAATGAACCAAAAGCCGGTGCTGACTGTCGAGACGGTTACCCCTTCTCAATCTGATGTGACTAAGGATTTAATAGCGGATGGCACCATTAGTCCCGAGACTACCTCAACGGTAAACGGTAAAGTTAGCGGAGTCGCCATTGATAAAGTCTTGGTTAGAGAAGGCGATCAAGTCAAAAAAGGTCAAGTATTGGCCATATTTGATACCGATGCGATGCAGCAGCAACTCATTCAGGCTAAAGCAGAACTGGCAGAGGCAGAATCTAATTACGATTTGGCAAAAAAAGATGCCGAACGAGTGCTCCCTCTACTTGATATTAATGCGATTAGCCAACAAGAAGCTGATCGTTATGTGTCTACCGCAAACCAAGCCGCTGCCTCAGTAGCCGCTTCAAGAGCCCGATTAAACACTCAAAACCTGAATATGAAAAATGCCAAAATAACCGCACCTGTAAGCGGGGTTATTAGTGAAAAATCGGCTAATGTGGGTAGCGTGCCTGGTCCAGAGCCACTGTTTACCATCATTGAAGAAGGTAAGCTTGAGTGGCAAGCACAAGTAGACCCCAATAAAGTTGGGGCGATTAATGTGGGCACCCCCGTTGAAGTTAGCTTACCAAATAATAAAAGCGTTATGGGTAAAGTTAGCCGTATTTCACCTACCGCAGAAGATGGCAGCCGTCAGATTACCATTTATGCCTCTTTAGCCAGACACCCTAATGCCAGAGCAGGTATGTATCAGCGCGGTACCTTCAAACTAGGTAGTGATGCTAAATCAACCATCCCAGTTAGTGCAGTAGTGACTCAAGATGGCTATGACTATGTAATGCAAGTGAAAGCGGTGAAAGATGACAATCGCAAAACCATTTATCGAGTAAGCCGAGTCAAAGTCAAGCTTGGTGAGCGTCAAGGGGACCGTGTGGTACTGCTAGAGCCGCTTCAAGGAGAAGCCAATATCGTACGCCAAGGCGGTAGCTTCTTAAGTGACGGTGACGTTGTGACTATCGCTAACCCTGAATCAGCTAAAGCTGAATAAGTATCCGTCATAGTTTAACTAAGTTTAGGAGGGTAAGGTCTGACAGCTTGTCTGTTAACACAAAGGATTATTAATGGATGACCCAGCCCTCTCCCCTACCATTGCTTCACTGCACTTCTCTTATTTTGATTTATTTCTCCATGCAGGATGCCCTCTATGAGCCTTAATGTCTCAGCATATTCCATTCGAAACCCTCTGGTTGCTATTCTTCTATTCATACTACTGACCCTCGGTGGTATCTATGGGTTTATGCAAATGAAGGTCCAGCAGTTCCCTGATATCGACCTGCCTGCTGTGGTAGTCACCGTCACTTTACCTGGCGCTGCCCCCAGCCAGCTAGAAAATGATGTGGCCAAAAAGATTGAAAATAAGATCTCCAGTATCGAGGGCGTAAAGCACATCAACACCACGCTCCAGACTGGGGCGGCTACCGTGGCCACCGAATTCGTGCTAGAAAAAGACATTCAAGAAGCGGTAGACGATGTGCGCTCAGCGGTAGGGGAAGTACAAGGAGACTTGCCCGCCGCCGCCAATGACCCTATCGTAACTAAGGTCACCACGGCAGGGCTGCCTGCTGTTACCTATACCGTTGCTTCCAATGGGGTCAGCCCTGAGGATTTATCTTGGTTTGTCGATGACACAATCAATAAACGCCTATCTGATATTAAAGGTGTGAGTACCGTAAGCCGAGTGGGAGGGCTGGAACGTGAAATCAGTGTTGAGGTAGACCCCATAAGTCTTAATGCATTACAGCTTCCCATTACTCAGCTGTCAGAACAAGTCACCAGCATTCAGCAAGACAGCTCAGGCGGTGAGTCAGAGGTGGGCAGTAGCAAACAAAACATTCGGGTTTTGGGCGCAGTTAGCAGTGCTCGAGAGCTTAATGATTTACAAATTGCTTTACCCACAGGCGGTACTCAGCGCCTAGGTGAGATGGCGACCATTACCGATGGCACAGCTGATCCCAGCTCTATTGCCAAATTAGATGGGGAAACTGTAGTTGCCTTCAATGTGACTCGCTCCCGCGGTGCCAGTGAAGTGGAAATCGTAAAGCTGGTAGATGAAGAGTTGGCTAAGCTGCAGCAAGATATGCCGAACTATACCATCACCAAGGTATTCGATCGGGCCAGCCCTGTTGAAGAAGACTATCAGGCCTCGCTTAGAATGCTAATTGAAGGCGGGTTATTGGCAGTAGTCGTGGTGTTTCTATTTTTACGTAACGTGCGTGCTACCATTGTTGCTGCCGTTGCCCTACCCCTGTCCGTCATTCCTACCTTCTTGGGTATGTACCTGTTTGACTTCAGCTTAAACCTTATTAGTTTATTGGCCTTATCCTTGGTGGTGGGGGTATTGGTCGATGATGCCATTGTAGAAGTAGAGAACATCATCCGCCACTTACGCATGGGTAAAACTCCGTACCAAGCCGCAATGGAGGCCGCCGATGAGATTGGCTTGGCGGTAGTCGCTACAACCTTTACCTTAATCGCGGTCTTTTTACCCACTGCCTTTATGAGCGGTATTGTTGGGCAGTTCTTCCGTCAGTTTGGGTGGACCGCCGCCATTTCTATCTTTGTGTCATTAATGGTGGCGCGCCTTGTCACACCTATGATGGCCGCTTATGTACTACGTCCCGAAAAGACTCAAGCCAAAAAGAGCGGACGCATCATGGAGGCCTATTTAAAGACAGTCGGCTGGACACTACATCACCGCTGGATTACGTTAGGGACAACCCTACTGCTGTTCGCAGCTTCATTGACTTTAATTAAGCTATTACCAACTACTTTTATTCCAGAAAATAACATTGACCAGACTCGCATCGGTATCGAGCTCACCCCAGATGCTAGCTTACAAGATACCAGCCGTATTACTAAAATGGTTGAAGAACGGGTATCCCAAATTGAAGGGGTAAAAAGTATCCTAAGTGTGGTGGGTGACCCACAACGAGCCAGCTTAGACTCCTCCTCAAGCTCAGGCAGTGTCTCTAATGAAGCCAGTGTTGATATTGTGCTTGAACCACGCGGTACCCGTCCTAGCAAAATAGAGATTGAGCGTCAGATTACCGAGGCCTTAACGACGGTCCCAAGTGCTCGATTTGATATCGGTCTGTCTAGTGGTGGTGAAGCCGGCTATAGTTTTGCACTGACCAGTACCAACCCTGAGATATTAGAACAAATGGCACAGCAAGTCATGAATGAAATTCGCTCTTTACCTCAAGCTGGCAATGTCACCAGTAACCGCAGCTTGCCACGCCAAGAGCTGTCCATTATTCCCAAACGTACTGCCATGGCAGATCAGGGAGCCACCACCCAAGGCGTCGCTGATACTTTACGTGTGGCTACCCTAGGAGATTATGAACAAAGATTATCTAAGCTGAATCTAGATACGCGTCAGGTCCCTATTGTGGTGCGCTTACCTCAAGAAGCAAAAAACAACGTCAGCCAACTGGCAGACTTATATGTCCCAACTTCAGGGACTACTGGGGCGCGAGTGAGTGAAGTCGCTGATCTGTCATTTGGTACAGGGCCCTCTGAAATCCTACGCTTTGACAGAGAACGGTCCATTACCATTAACGTTCAAGTCGCAGGCGGTGAGTTAGGCGGCCTAGTAGAAGCTGTGAAATCAATTCCATCATTGCAAGAAGGCAATATCCCTGAGAGTATTTCAATCATCGACCAAGGGCAGGCAGAGAGTATGTCTGAGTTATTTGGTGGCTTCATAGTTGCCATCAGTGTGGGTATTATCTGTATCTTTGGGGTGCTTGTTTTGTTATTCGGTAAGGTGCTACAGCCCTTTACTATTTTGATGGCACTGCCTTTGTCCATTGGCGGAGCTTTTGTAGGTCTAGTATTGACCAATAGTAGCTTATCGATGCCCTCAATGATTGGCTTTATCATGCTGATGGGTATTGCCACCAAGAACTCTATTTTGTTGGTGGATTATGCCATCCTGGCCGAGCGGGAACATGGGCTGAATCGCTTTGACGCTCTATTAGATGCTTGTCGAAAGCGGGCTCGACCTATTATCATGACCACCATTGCCATGGGTGCTGGTATGTTGCCGTTAATCTTTGGTCTAGGAGATGTCGACTCTACATTTCGACGCCCAATGGCAGCCGCCGTATTAGGAGGGCTGGTTACCTCTACCTTCTTAAGCTTAATTGTCATCCCTATGGTTTATACTTTTATGGATGATGTTTCTAACTGGTTTGCTAAATGGCTGCGTCCGCATGGTAAAACCGAGTAATTACTGATACCTTAACCCGTTTTCTTATATTACAAATAAATTGAGAGTTAATGAACTATGAGCGTACCAAGCGATATTGAGATTGCCCAAAAAGCAGCGCTACAACCTATTGTAGAGATTGCCAAAAAATTGGATTTAGCTGCCGATAAAATTGAGCCTTATGGTCACTATAAAGCCAAAATCAATCCCAATGACGTATTTGCCAAACCACCAAAATCAAAAGACAGCAAGTTGGTATTGGTGACAGCCATTAACCCTACCCCTGCCGGTGAAGGTAAGACCACCGTGACTATTGGTCTAACCGATGCGCTAAACCGAGTACATAAGCAAAACCAAGATGGTAAACGAACCATTGTTGCGCTTCGTGAACCTTCAGTAGGCCCAGTTTTTGGCATTAAAGGCGGTGCTGCTGGTGGCGGTTACGCTCAAGTACTGCCTATGGAGGATATCAATCTACACTTCACCGGTGACTTGCATGCCATAGGGGCGGCCAATAACTTATTAGCCGCTTTGATTGACAATCACATCTATCAAGGCAACGCTCTAAATATCGATCCAAAACAAATCCTTTGGCGCCGGGCAATGGACATGAATGATCGCCAGCTGCGTAATATTGTGAGCGGCTTAGGCAATACCACAGATGGGGTCATGCGTGAAGGCGGATTTGATATTACTGTGGCATCAGAGGTGATGGCTATCTTTTGTCTGGCCACAGACCTAGCCGATTTGAAGCAGCGTTTGGGTGATATCTTGGTGGCTTATAGCAAAGACAAAAAGCCCATCTATGCCAAAGACTTAAAGGCTCATGGCGCCATGACCGCCTTATTAAAAGAAGCTATAAAACCTAACTTGGTTCAAACCATTGAAGGCAACCCCGCTATTTTACACGGAGGGCCTTTTGCCAATATCGCTCATGGTTGTAACTCAGTCATTGCCACCCGCACTGCGCTGCATTTGGCTGACTATACACTAACTGAAGCCGGTTTCGGTGCTGACTTAGGCGCTGAGAAATTCTGTGATATTAAGTGCCGTCTTTCAGGCCTAACTCCCGATGCTGCTGTGGTCGTGGCTACCATTCGCGCCCTAAAATATAATGGCGGTGCCAGCAAAGACAGCTTAAAACAAGAAGATCTAACAGCCCTTGAGCAAGGCTTGCCTAACCTAACCAAGCATATTGAGAACTTACAAGAAATCTTTGGCTTATCTGTGATCGTGGCCATTAACCACTTTGAAAGCGATACTGATGCTGAAATTGAGATGGTACGTAAAGCTTGTAAGCGCCTGAAAGTTGAGGTTGAATTAACTCAGGTATGGGAGAAAGGCGGCGCAGGTGGTGAGGATCTGGCCAAAGCTTTAATCAAGCTACTCGATGATGCTGACAATACTCCTAACTCTAAGCAAGATAAATTTAAATTTGCTTACGATACCCAAATGAGTATTGAAGATAAAATCCGTACCGTGGCTCAGCGGGTATATGGCGCTAATGATATTGACATTAGCAGTACTGCCAAAGCAAAAATTCAGCGTTTGGAATCTCTACAGTTAGACAAACTACCGATTTGTATCGCTAAAACTCAATATTCTCTGAGTGACAACGCTTCTCTTCTAGGTCGCCCTACTGGCTTTAATATTCAGGTGCGTGATATTAGCCTCTCCAATGGTGCCGGCTTTATTGTAGTGATATGTGGCCCTATTATGAGAATGCCTGGCTTACCTAAAATTCCTTCTGCTGAACGCATTGATGTCGATGATGAGGGTAATATTGTCGGCTTGTTTTAATCTACCACACTCTTTAACCATAAACCGACCATAGCTTTTAACAGAGCACTGAGCCCTATGCCAGTGCTCTTTTTTTGGGTCAAATCGCCGCTAGCCCAGTCAAACTACTTTCTAAATAACAGCTTTTTTCGCACCAAATTCTGACTGCTGGTTATGTATGCCATATAAAGTGAATTCGTTTATGAATTGTTAAACCACTGTTGTTAAGTTTTACATGGCGGATAGAATTGAGTAAGGTTACAGACAACTAAGTACCGAACAGCCCTTACGTTAAGCATTTTGAGCATCTAAGTTCAGTCAAGCTGTCTTAGGAAAATGTCATTTATAAGAGTCATTTATAAGAAAAGTGTATTCACAAGTAACCACTTAACTTATTAACTCTATTGCCTATTCACTGTTCGGTCTGTTTTTAATTATCTATGCTCAATCAGCAGGATTTAGCTAAGTTATTTATAAGTTATTTAAATGAAGAGTCTTTTAATCGAAGAGATTGAATGAGTTAGCCAAATTAAGCCATAACATTAATCTTAATAATCCGCTTAACTGACTATCGCCATTATTATTTTGATTCAGGTTTTTATTGAATCCTACATCAGCTGTTACAGCTCAAAACTAAGTGACTTAGACTTATTAATTAGACCTATGAATCATTATCTAATAATACGTCTACAAGGATTTTAGAGAATTAAGGGATTAAAGAGTCGCTACTCTACTACGCTTGCATCTCTACAACTTTGCTCATGCCTCTTTATAACCTATTACTTACTTAGCTATATCTTGCGCTGTATTGTTGTTTTATCCAACCATTACGCCAGCATATCCTGCTAGCCAAATGAGGAAGTTATGAAGCCTATATCTGCTTTATCATCACTATATAAATCGACCCATCAAAACCCAGTGCTCCTGTCATTCGCTACTAAAGCAGTGACCGCCTCGCTATTGGGTCTGTCTCTAAGCTCAGCCAATGCTGCCCCTGTCGCCATGCCCTCCCATAACGATGCCAATAGTGAGTTGGTAAATCGTGGTGCTTATATTGCCAGACAGGCAGACTGCATGGGGTGTCATAAAGAGGATTACTCAGGTGGCATTGCTGTAGAGGCTCCAATGGGCACCATTTATGCGACTAACATTACTCCTTCTGTACGCTATGGTATTGGTAACTATACCGAACAAGATTTCAAAAATGCTTTAACCAAAGGTAAAGCGCCAAACCATAGGCTTTATCCCGCCATGCCCTACCCTGATTATAAGGGCATGACAGCTGAAGACATCTCCGCACTGTTTGCTTATTTTCAGACTGTGCCAGCCATTGATGAGCCACCAACTTACAAAACTGAACTGCCGTTTCCCTTCAATATTCGGACCTTAATGTTAGGTTGGAACTTAGTTAATATGCCCGACTGGAAAACGGGTGAAGACTTAGATGAAACTCAAAAACATGGTCAGTATCTGGTTGACAACCTAGCCCACTGTGGCACCTGTCACACCCCGCGTAATGCGACCATGGGTTATGACATAAAGAACTACTTGTCAGGGGCAATGATAGGTCCTTGGCATGCTCCAAACATTACCCCTGATGAGAGTAGTGGTATTGGTAGCTGGAGCGAAGAAGAGATTGTAACCTATCTACGCAACGGTGGTCTGCATCAAAAAGCTTTAGCCGCTGGGCCAATGAGCGAAGTGGTCATGAACAGTACTCGCTACTTAAATGATACAGATTTAGAGGCCATTGCCAGCTACCTAAAAGCGGTACCAGCCGTCACCACAGTCGACACAATACAGCCAGTGAATGTGTCCGCTTTACCTAAGAAGCATAGCGATGACATTGCCATCAACCTACTGGATCAGATGGATATCCTAAAAGAGGCCAAAGCCAAAGCTTCCTCTAAGGCTGAGTCTTTGTATCTTGCTGAATGTGCAAGCTGTCACGGTATCAATGGTTATGGCCAACCTGACGCAGGTTATGCTCCAATTGTGGGTTTAACCAGCTTAAGACGTGACAACCCAGCCCCAGTTATTAGTGTGGTGGCCAATGGTATTCACCAAGTGGTAAACACTCGCCCGCAAATGCCTGGCTTTAAAGATGACTTAACTGCTGAAGAGATGGCAGAGATCGTTAACTACGTTCGCACCACCTTTGGTGGCTTACCAGAGAGTAAGGTGACCGCAGACGATGTGGCCAATCAATTAAAGGCAGGACCCCAAACCCCTTTTTTCGTTAAGAATGCAGGGTGGTTAGCCGCCTTAGGCATCATTGCAGGCTTAATTATATTGGCGCTACTAATTCGTTGGTTCATTCGCCGTCGTTAATCAAACACTGTGATTGTCAACCTAAGTGACTGTTAACAAGGTGATGGGCAACCTAGGTGACTGGCAACAAGATGACGGGCAACAAGGCGTACTTTTTATTTTAGCCATATAACAAATTAATGATAGGCAACATAAAGCGCCGTTGAACAGATATGACACTAATAAGAAATTTACTATAAGTCGCTTGGCATACCATTCATACATGGTTCACTAGGCGAATAAAGTAACAAGGATAAGATGATGATAGATAACCTTAAATCACCGACACGCCGGCAGCTACTAACTATGATTGGTAAAGCCGCTGGTGGCGCGGCTATGTACCAAGCGATGACCACATTAGGCTTCGCTTCAGAGTCCTCCTTTAATGGCCAGATGGAGCTTACAGGCGCACCAGATGGCGCAAGTATTATCGTCCTAGGCGCAGGGCTAGCTGGACTGGCTGCCGCTTATGAGTTAAGAAAAGCGGGCTATAAAGTCACGGTTTTAGAGTATCAAAATCGAGGCGGTGGCCGCAGTATCCACCTAAAAGGCGGTGACAAGTTTACCGAGCTTGGCGGCGGAGTCGTCACCTGTGACTTCGAAGAAGGCAACTACTTTAACCCAGGCCCTTGGCGTATTCCTAGCCACCATTATGCCGTACTTCACTACTGCAAAAAATTTGGCGTGGCGTTAGAGCCTTTCATCCAGACCAACAACCGAGCTTATCTACACCGTACCAATCATTTCGGCGGTGTGCCACAACGTCTAGGCGATGTGCAGCACGATATCCGCGGTCATGTGTCTGAACTGCTGTCTAAAGCGGTGAATACCGGTAGCTTAGACCAAGAAGTAACTCGTGAAGACAAAGAGATGCTCCTTGAGAACCTAAAAGGCTGGGGCGCACTTAGCAACGACTACACTTACAAGCGCAGTCTCACTACCAGTAAGTATCGTGGTTACTCTGTCTATCCTGGCGGCGGCCTTATGCCCAATGAGCAGGCCTCTACCCCTCTACCTTTAGATGACCTATTGAAGTCTGGCGTGTGGCAAGACATCTATGCACAGCACACCACTTATAGTCATAGCCCAACTATGTTCCAGCCTGTGGGCGGTATGGGTAAAATTGGTGATGCCTTCACTCGTGAATGTCAGGACTTAATTAAGCTAAATGCAAAAGTCACTGAGATACGTCAAGATGATAGCGGGGTTACCGTCTCCTATGTGGACAGCAATAACGAGTCAGGCCCAACTCAGACGGCTCGTGCTGACTACTGCATTTGTACCATTCCGTTGTCAGTATTGACCCAAATTCCAATTAACGTCTCTAAACCAATGGCTGATGCTATGGCGGCTGTCCCTTATGAGACCTCTTTTAAAGTGGGTCTAGAATTTAAACGCCGCTTCTGGGAAGAAGATGAGTGGATTTATGGTGGGGTAACTTACACCGATATGCCAATCCAGCAGATATCTTATCCCTCACAAGATATGTTCAAGCAAGGTAGTGGGGTACTTTTAGGCGGCTATGGCTATGGCCCAACCTCTTATAAGTTCAACACCCTTACTCCAGAAGAGCGTATCGAAGTGGCTCTGGCTTACGGTAAACACATTCACCCTCAGTATCTAAAAGAGTTCCGCTCTGGTACTTCAGTGGTATGGCATCGTATGCCTTGGACTTTAGGTTGTTATGGGGTGTGGACTCAAGAAACCCGAGATCAGCACTATAAGACATTGTGTAGCATTGATAATCGTATCGTTCTGGCAGGTGAGCACTGCTCACATATTCCTGCTTGGCAGGAGGGCTCAATTTTGTCTGGATTGGATTCAGCAAAACGCCTACACCAACACGCACTATCAATGTAATACGCAACGATTGTCTGACATGGTATAAAGCATAAAGAGGCTAATATGAAATATTTTAAAGCTCCCTCCTTGACCCCGCTGAGCATGATACTTATTGGGTCAACTTTAGGGCTACTAACTGGGTGCTCATCTCAATCTGATGATACGGTAACCTTGGCTCAAACTTCTGATACCTTCACCGGTGCACCAATACAACAAGAAGTCGACCCTTATGCGAGCCGAAATGGTGGCGCTTGGGGCGGCGTCTATATGACCGAACCTGAACTTAACGATACCAATCGACATATCGTCGATATTGATGCCGTGCCGCCGTTTGATCAAGACCCCAGTGTAGAGAAGTGGAACGAGAAGTTCGGTTACGAGAACGCTTACGTTTCTACCGATGGCAAAAAGCTGTATCACGACTCCTGTGCCGGTTGTCACATGCATGAGGGTGAAGGTGCGTATGGTGCAGGCTATTATCCCCCTCTCGCCAACAACAGCAAAATGCAGTCTAAATACTATATTATTGATATCTTAATCAATGGTTTCCGTGGTATGCCCTCGTTTAGACATATGATGAATGATGAGCAGATTGCTGCGGTTACTGAGTACGTGGTGAAGGATCTGAACGGCTTCGATGAAGAGGTGACGGCAGAGGATGTGGCACAGCTACGCCCAACTACGCCGCCTGGTGTAGACCCAGCTTTATAAGCTTTTGTTAATAAGCTTTTGCTAAGTAATCGAACTACTTAGCATTCTATAAGCTAAGTTTGCCTAATACCTTATGAGTCTATCCGCCCCGATAACTGAGCGCCTCACTTAGATGAGGCGTTGTTATATCGTCACTACCTGCCAAATCAGCGATGGTGCGTGCCACTCGTAATAGCCGGTGATAGCCACGCGCAGAGAGATTGAGCTTAGTCTGTGCCACGGTCAATAGCTGCTTTTCATTGTCTCCTAGTATAATGTGCTGATCAAGCTCACTGGGGCTTAATTCACAGTTGGGCTTACCTTGTCTGCTTTGTTGACTGTGATAAGCTTCTGTTACTCGTGCTCGTACTGCCTTTGAGCACTCCCCCGGCTTATTATTTTGTAGGTCACTGATGGGCAACGCGGGAACCGTAACCTGTAAATCTATTCTATCCAGTAAAGGTCCAGAGATTTTATCTTGATAACGCTGAATTTGCTCGGGTCGACAATGGCAACGATTGGAGGGGTCACCATGATAACCACAAGGGCAAGGATTCATCGCAGCTACCAATTGAAAGTTAGCGGGGAATGTGGCCTGTTGATTGGCACGACTGATGGTAATTTGCTTTGATTCTAACGGTTGACGCAATACCTCAAGCACCTTACGATCAAACTCCGGCATCTCATCTAGAAACAAAACCCCTTTATTGGCCAGCGTAATCTCACCGGGCTTGGGGCGTGAACCTCCCCCTACTAAAGCCACAGCCGAAATCGTGTGGTGAATTTCTCTAAAAGGTCTACTACCATATTGATACTCAGTATTGGCGACCGAATAAGTACTGGCCACCTCTAAAGCCTCTTCATCATTTAAGTCAGGTAGTATGGTTGGTAGCCGTGCAGCCATCAAAGTCTTGCCTGAGCCTGGTGGGCCAGTAAATAATAATGAATGGCCGCCCGCTGCGGCGATCTCCAGCGCCCGTCTAGCATGATGCTGTCCCTTAACATCAGCTAAGTCTACCTTGTAACTGGCATTTACCACAGGCAACTTTGACACCACCGCCTTTAGTAACCCTTTAGGCGTCTCAGTTAAGCTTATCGCTTTACCCTGGCTGCTTACTCTATTTTCTACTTGTAAATGCTCACAAACCTCGATGAGGTTTTTGGCAGCATACACCTCTATTCCTTTGACTCGGCTAGACTCTATACCATTGCCTGCTGGTACCATAAGTTTACGGGTTTTACGGCTACTCTTAGCAGCATTATTACCCTGCTTTTTACGAGCATTGCTATCGGTTTTTATGGCTCTAGCTACCGCTAGCCCGCCAGCTATGCAGCGCAGGTCACCATTTAATGCCAACTCTCCGATAAATTCATAATCTTCTAACCATTGCGGCTCTATCTGACCGCTTGCTGCCAAGATACCCATAGCAATTGGCAAATCTAAACGGGCCCCTTCTTTGGGCAAGTCAGCAGGAGCCAGATTAATAGTTAACCGCCGATTGGGAAATTGAAAATTAGAATTAATTAAGGCAGAGCGAGCCCTATCTTTGCTCTCTCGAACTGCCGCTTCAGGTAGCCCCACGATGGTTAACGCCGGAAGTCCCTGTGATAAATGGACTTCTACCATAACTTTGGGAGCATGCAGACCGACCACTGAGCGGGTATGTACTTGAGCAAAAGACATTATCGACCTTAATATAAAATTTAATTATTAGAATTATTTCATTGATAATAAATTATTTATTTAAAGTTAGCAAAATTAACTGCTAATTTAATCCCTATTTAGTATTCAATTAACCAGATAAGCATAGACCCTAATAAATAGGTTCTAAATCAAGCTTTCAGCACCAACCATACTCAGCGTGCTTAGAACAATAACAA
This sequence comes from Psychrobacter sp., assembly GCA_020024075.1. Lineage (GTDB taxonomy): Bacteria > Pseudomonadota > Gammaproteobacteria > Pseudomonadales > Moraxellaceae > Psychrobacter. The sequence goes on along the minus strand of JAHHUJ010000006.1, from coordinate 7,570 downwards.
AATAAGCCACGTAATAATGCTAAACTTGACCCTCTTTTTTTTGGTAAAGCTAATGCTTTAACTAACCCATTATTAAAGCCATAATAAAAAGGAAGGCATGAGTGAATAAACAGACGGTGGTCGCTTTAACTTGCCTGATAGCTGGCGGAGCATTGTTGGGGGTCTCTACCAATATAGCGAAATATGCTGGGACAGTAGGATTAACCCCCTTGGCTTTTGTATTTTGGTCCATTACAGGGGCGGCAGTGCTGCTATTGGGAATGGCCATTTTTCGCCGCCAACTACCTCCTATAACTAAGTCGAGTATCGAATACTATTTAGTCGCCGCCTTGGTCAGCGTGGCTGGCTCGAACTTGATCTTTTTCTCAGCCATCCCCCAAGTTGGGGCCAGCTTTGTGGCTTTAGTGATTACTCTTCCCCCCTTATTAACTTATGTCGGCGCTCTACTGCTTAAGATGGAGCGCTTTGATCCACTACGAGCTTTGGGGGTACTGTCTGCATTGGCGGGAGCTGGGGTATTAGCAGCCAATAAACTGACCACCCCTGGTGCCAGTGCCTTTTGGATTTTGCTTGCCCTTTGTGGCCCAGTATTATTGGCGATAGGCAATCTTTATCGCACTCTACGTTGGCCTACCGGCGCCTCACCAAGCGCTTTAGCTCCTGGTATGCTAGTAGCGGCTTCCCTGCAATTGGGAGTGCTCAGCTTATTGCCTAACTTTTCACTGGCCCTACCTGATAAAGACTCCTTCAATTTATCAGTATCGATAGCCATCATTGGGATACAGGCTTTTATTTTTGCTGCCCAGTTTCAACTGTTGTTTGTGCTACAAAAGGCAGGCGGACCGGTATTGCTCAGTCTGCTAGGATCAACCGCTGCTGTGTTTGCGGTGCCTATTGCTATATTTTTGCAAGCTGAAGCTCCGCCAGAAGGGCTGGCTTTGGGGACTTTATTAATCGCTATCGGGGTAGGATTGGTCACTTGGGGCGGGATAAGAAAACCGGTCATTAATCAATAAATAACCGACTATATGGCGATTAAAATCCTATCAGGGACGATGGTCTTACTATTGTTTCGAGCTGAACTATTTTTTCGCGCTGTACTACCCTTTCGAGCTGTACTATCCTTTCGAGCTATAGTAAAACCCGTCATTTCAGGTTATCTTTCTATAATTTGTTATAATTGATTCACTATATAATTTTCTCTCATTGCTCCTGTTTATAGGCTCTCCGATAAGGCTAATCTTATGACTAATTCTGCAATTTTTACAGACCAAGCCAATCAACCCCCATCTACTGAGCGTCCGGATTTCTCTCCTGCCAATCCTTACGCCAAAAGACAGTTTGATGCAGCCACTTCTGATATGCCGCAGTTAGAATATGATGAGGCTTTGGTTCATAAGTACAATCGTTCAGGACCACGCTACACCTCGTACCCTACCGCCCTTGAGTTCAAGCCGATTGAAGCTGGGGCCGAATTAGACATTTTGACCCGTCGTGATCCCAATACTCCGCTATCGCTTTACTTCCATATCCCTTTTTGTCGTCATCTTTGCTATTACTGTGGCTGTAATAAAATCATTACGAAAAAAAACAGTGATGCTGGCGACTATCTAGAGTACCTAAAAGCAGAAGTAAAACAAAAAAGAGCGCTGTTAGAACGCCCTGCTTCTGGCGGTAAACCCTACGTCAAGCAATTACATCTTGGCGGTGGTACCCCAACTTTCTTTAGTGATGAAGAGCTTACCGAGCTTTGGGAGTTTTTGCAGACTCAATTTGAATTTGCCCCTACCTCCCAAGACAAAACCACTGATGAGCACCCAGAAGTCGGTGATTATTCGATTGAAATTGATCCTAGAGAAATCCGAGACACCACTTTGAGCGTCCTACGTAACCTCGGCTTTAACCGAGTGAGCTTTGGGGTACAAGACTTGGACCATAAAGTACAAATTGCCGTCAACCGGGTGCAGTCTGAACAGCTAATCCGCGCTGTGATGCAAGAGACGCGTCGATTGGGCTTTAAATCTACCAACATTGACTTAATCTACGGTCTTCCCCATCAGACTCCGCAAACGTTTGCGAAGACTGTAGAGACTATTATTGATATCTCACCTGATAGATTGTCCATCTTTAACTATGCCCACTTGCCCAATCGCTTTAAGTCGCAGCGTCAGATTAAAGAAGAGGACTTACCGACACCTGCCGAAAAGCTTGAGATGTTCAACGATACCATCACCGCTTTAAATGAAGCCGGTTACCAATATATTGGCATTGATCACTTTGCCAAACCTGATGATAGTATGGCCGTGGCTCAGCGTGAGGGGGTGTTACATCGTAACTTCCAAGGTTATACCATCTTAGGTGACTGTGATTTATTGGGCTTTGGCGTGTCTTCTATCAGTCAAATTAACAGCACCCTTTATGCCAATAAAGGCAACTCTGCCACTCATATTCTACAAAACCATACCGATCTGAAAGAGTATGAAGCCATGGTAGATGCTGGCAAATTACCTGCGGTGCGACATATCAAAACCAACATCAAAGACCGACTGCGTGGCTATATCATCTCAAACCTACTGTGCCATGATTACATCGACTTCAAAGACTTAAATCAAAAGTTTGGTATCGATGCCATTACTTACTTTATTGATGAAATTCAGCAGCTTGGTGAAATGCAACAAGATCGACTAATTGATATGGATGCGGCTGGTATTCGTATCCTGCCCAAAGGGCGTTTGCTTGCCCGCAACGTAGCCATGGTGTTTGATACCTATTTGGCCAGCAAAGAAAAAGACCGTTTTTCCAAAGTGATTTAATGCTTTAAATCTTGGTAATTAACCCAAAAAACCGACCCCACTTGCAGTGGAGTCGGTTTTTTTATGATGCTAGAGAGGGTTATTGTAAAGAGGCCGCCACATCTTCTAATAATGGAGGAATATCCATAACCCCCATCATCACCTCAATAAACACCATTTTATTTTTGCTCTCTTTGGCACGCTCTATGGCTGATTTAAGCTCAGCCGGAGTGTTAACCTTGAGGATGAGACAGTTGTTTTCATTGGCGCCAAATGCTTTTGGCATAACCTGCCAATCACTTTTTGGAATATCATTGTACGGTTGCTTTTCGCCGTGAATAGCTCGCTCTACAGTATAACCGGAGTTATTAATCAAGAAGATGACCGGGTTTATCTGTTCACGCAACATTACCCCTAAATCCTGAACCGTTAGTAAGGCTGAACCATCCCCAATCAGCAGCACGCTGCGTTTATTAGGAGAAGCTACTGCTGCACCCAAACTAGCAGGTAAGGTATAGCCAATAGAGCCCCACAGTGGTTGCCCATAAAAGGTAACCCCCTCTGGTAGGCGAACCTCACTCATACCGAAATAAGACGTACCTTGCTCGGCAAAGACGATATTACTATCCTCCAGACTACTGGCAATAATATGCCATAAATCTTTTTGTAATAGTGGCTCGTCATCACTGCCTTGTTGCTCATGCTTATCGACCAGACCTTTAAGTGGTTTTGGTTTGATTTTAATCCCAGAAGTAAGCACTTCATGCAAGGCTTGAATAGCATCTTTCATCGCGATAGGGGCGAAAATCTTGTCACCCACCGTAGCACGCTCTTGATGAATATCCACTGTGCGCGTCTTATCAATATTTTGGGTAAAGCCAGCTGTGGTGGTATCGGTATAATTAACCCCAAGTTTAATTAAGCATTCACAATTTTCTACAGCATCTTTGACCACAGGTTGTGAAGGCTCACCCACATAGACCCCTGCCCAGCGCTCGCTGTTTTCATCTAATAAGGATTTACCCCAAGATAAAGTGGCATACGGGATTTGAGTGTCTGAGATTAAAGCTTTTAGTTTAGACTGTAGATTTAAGCGGTGTACCATTAGATCTGCAATAAGTGTGGTTTCTTTGTTTTCAATAAACGCAGTCAATTCCTTCTTAAAATCATCCAACGCTACCTGACTGGTGATGTCCTCTTCCGCATCATTAAGCTGGGTAGTAGGTTGGTATATGGGCAGTTTGGCCACATCAGGTGAGAGCAGTAGGTAGCCTGGACGCTGTTTTTTTAATACCATGCGTATCACCCTATCAATCTCTGAGGCAGCGTTCTCTGCCGTTATTTCTGCTCTTGCCACACTCACAGGCTCTACCATTTTGATAAAGTGATTAAAGACCCCATCGCCTAAGCTATGGTGCACTTTACGTTGCCCGTCGATTGCTGGGGTTGGCGGTGCTCCTACAATATGTAGCACCGGAGCATATTCTGCAAATGAACCTGCTGTTGCATTGATAGCGGAGAGTTCACCCACGCCAAAGGTGGTCACCATGGCTGCAAAACGACGCTCACGAGCGTAGCCATCGGCAGCATAGCCTGCATTTAATTCATTGGCGTTACCCACCCAGCGAAGCTTGTCAGATGCAATAATATTGTCCAAAAAAGATAAGTTATAATCCCCAGGTACCCCAAATACTTCAGTGGCACCAGCTTCAGCAACCCGATCAAATAGATAATCGGCAATGGTATAGGTATGTTCTGACACAGTATTCTCCTACATATTAGTATTATTATGAGTATTATTTGAAAGTAACTAATTTGAAAACAACTAATTTGAAAAAAACATATTTTAGAAAGCACATTTAATCAATGCTTTACTGGTCTAATTTATCAGTTACAGCCACTGTAAAAAATGTAAAATATGTTATAAATAGTCTCTTCTATGTAAATAGAACTTAACAATTTTTTATTATTTAATCCTGTAAGCAATATTCTCTGCTCACTTCAAGCTTAGTGCCGGTATTAGTGGAAGCAGTGGCATAGGAATTTACGGTCTTACAGACCCTATATAGAGCCAATTGCCATCTATAATGATTAACAGGCTAAGACAAAAAAAGCCCCTTAGTAACCAACCTTATAAATAAGGAGCACTAAGGGGCTATAAGTAACTAAAGGGTTAAAGTAGCAAAGTTTTTGCAAACTTATGATCCAAGCACAAACCAAGAACTCAAGTAGAAAAACAAATAAAATTAAGGCTTAGTTTTACCGCCCATTAATCCTTTTACCGTACTTAAAATATCAGCAGGTAATATCACCGTCTTAGCATTGTCAGACTCTGCTAAGTCCTGCATCGCCTTAATATACTGCTCACCTAGTAGGTATACTACGGGCATCTCTTCTTCGCCCATGGCTTGAGTAATCAAGCGAATAGACTCTTCAGAACCTTTTGCTAACACGACTTGCGCCTCAGCATCACGGCGAGAGGCCTCTAAGCGGCCATCAGCTTCTAAGATAGCTGCCTGCTTTTGACCATCCGCACGGGTTACGGTTGCACGGCGTTGACGCTCAGCCGCCGCTTGCTCTTCCATCGCAGTCTGCATGGTATCTGAAGGATTAATATCTTGAATTTCAACGGTTTTTAGGGTGATTCCCCAATCTGCGATATCTTCAGATATGGCCTCTTTCAATAACGCTTTGATGTGATCACGACTCGATAAAGCACTGTCTAAATCCATCTCACCGATAATAGAGCGCAGTGAAGTCTGTACCAAGTTACGAATACCATGCTCATAGTCTTCAATACCATAAACGGCTTTTTCAGGCTGTACAATACTGATATAAGCCACAGCGTTAGCAATAATCACCACGTTATCACGGGTAATAACCTCTTGAGAGGGAATGTCTAACACGATGTCTTTGGTAGTAAGCTTATAAGCCACATCGTCCACATAGGGAATAATAAGATTCAGACCAGGCTCTAAGGTTTGATGGTATTTCCCTAAGCGCTGCACAATCCATTTATAACCTTGAGGCACAATTCTAACCCCTTTAAAGATGGTGAACACTACCAGCGCCACCATCACTAGCATTACTATACTAAAACTTCCCATTTCTTACTCCCTGTGTTCATCACCCTCTACTTTGTATTGCAACATTAGTGGGCAATTTACTTTATTTTTTTGTTTATGGATTAAATTCTATCGATCATCTATGATTAATATGAGCCTTAGTTTGAGCTGGCACAACGATTAATTCATTGCCAATCACATCCACGACCACTACCCTTTGTCCCGCCTCTAGTACCTCACCTCGGGTGCGACACTTCCATTCGGCAGCCCCAACAATGGGCACACTAAAGCGTACTGTTCCCACTCTATCGAGTGTCGGGGCAACGGTTATCATTCCTTTCTCACCTATAATGACACTACCGCCTAGTCCCGCTTTGGTACGATCAACAGATAAAGGCTGCACGAACTTAAACCATATCACCACCATACCTATAGAAAGTATTAACCACATTGTTATTTGAAAAGCTTGTGATAAAGGGAATAACCAGCTCAAGACCGCAATAATCACTGCTGCGATACCGAACCATAGGGTCGCAAAGGTGGTCAAAAACATCTCTGAAATAATCAGCAACCCTCCGAATACCAGCCAGTGCCACGGCTCAAATATAAACATAACTTCATCCTTAATAGTTTTTTTATTGTTATTTATCTTAGCACTTTTAAACAGCAGAAGTAGAGTTATAACCTGTACCGCGAGTGTTATATACTTTTTATACACACAAAAAAACGACCGCCGAAGCGATCGTTTTTTAAGACTGTCCCAGTTAAACTAGGACTTTAACTCAGGTTCAATTAGAACTTAAAGTTAGCACCTAGAGTGAAGCCTGAAGCATCTAAATCTTTACCAGCCACATCATCAATGCTTGGATACCAATCATAAGCAATTTCTACAGCTGCGTTAGGAGTAAAGTCGTAACCAAAACCTACACCACCAGCGATACCAGTCTCAGATTCGCTACCATCATATACGTCAAAGTCAGCAACCTTAGAATCCACTTCTACTTCGTTCTTAGCCACACCTACACGGCCTTTTGCATAGATACCGTTGGTGTTAGGGAAGTGGTAGTAACCAGTGGCATATAGACCATATACTTCACCATTGTATTCTGATTTAGTAAGTGGGCCTGTTTTGAAGTCTTCATCGCTAGTAGTCATATACTCTGCTTCAACACCGAAGTTTGGTGTGAATTTAGCACCACCATAAACACCGTATGAAGTCGCTTCATCTTCAGCACCATCTAGGTCATATTGACCTACTTTAACACCAAGATAAGGCTGCGCAGTGTTATAGTTAAAAGCAGCTTGTGCACCTACGCTCATAAGTGAACCAGCAACTAAAGCTAATAGAGCTTTTTGTAAAGTTTTCATTATTGTTCTCCTATTAAAATAAGTAAGATCAAAGGAATGTTTAGTTAAGAAGATATTAAACTCTCCCTTGCTATCCATGTACCAATAGTAACAAAATATTTCAATATATATGTAGTGATATTATAGTTGAGTTGTTATTTTTTGAAATATTATATTTCTAATAGAAACAAACAGTTAGAAGCTTTATTAACCCTTATTAAAAATAAACTTTATCGCAAAAAAACAGATTAAGTGAGGCTTAGTTACTAATAAATACGCAAAAAAACGACCGCCGAAGCGATCGTTTTTTAGGATTTTCTCAGTTAAGCTGAGATTTTAACTTAGGTTCAATTAGAAGGTTCAATT
>JAHHUJ010000059.1 GCA_020024075.1 Psychrobacter sp. | reverse complement strand
TGCTGCTGACGCTGAAGTTGTTGCTGCTGAAGGCGACGCTGAAGCTGCTGAAGAAGCTAACAACATCGATACTGATACTGCTGATGCTGCTGCTAACGACGCAATGGCTGAAGGCGAAGCTGCTGCTGACGAAGTTGCTGCTCAGTAATTTAGCTATAAAAACGCTATTGCCTAGTATACCTACTAACAATCTAGTATGCCTACTAACAATAGTGTAAAAAAAAGAGAGCCTTTTGGCTCTCTTTTTTTATTGTTACAATAAGCATTAAAGTGAAGAAGAATTAAAGTAAAGCCGATTAACCAGTAACCATAAAAAAACCAATGATTGATAAAGAGTCGTCAAGACCCTTACCAAATCATTGGCTTATGTTAATTAATAAACTTAAGGCTGTAACTGATAATCCTCTACTTGGCGACGTAGCTTCTGACCCGCTTTAAAAGTAACCACGCGGCGAGCGGAAATTTGTACCTCTTCACCGGTCTTAGGATTGCGCCCTGGTCGGCTTTTTTTATCTTTTAAAATAAAATTCCCAAAACCAGAAAGCTTAACATCTCTACCCTCTACCAAATTATCATAAATCTCATCAAAGAATGAATCTACCAACAGCCTTCCTTGCTGCCTCGTAAAACCAAATTTGCCAACCAAATGATCAATAATGTCTGCTTTGGTCAACGTCTGTATTTCTGAGTTTTTTACTGTCATTACGGCTTCCTTATCGTGTAAAACTCTTGAGATGGTCTAAAGAGACCCAGAATTATTAAAATATAAACGCCTTTTAAGCTTCCTACTCGCTAGGCCTTTTCCTGATACGTCAATTAATTTCAGCATAACTTTTAGGAAGGGATGACTCCCCTCCTAAAATCGGTTAACCACTAATTTATAGTGTTGACCATATCCTAAACAATACTTTTGAGACCAAAGATTAGCTGTCTCTTAACTGTGCACCATGTTGGCTCTGTAAGGCGTCAATGACACGTTGCATAGATTGGTTGACGACCTCATCAGACAGGGTCTGAGTAGTGTCTTGCCAGATTAGAGCAAAGGCCACTGAACGCATACCATCTGGGGTATGCTCACCTTGATACACGTCAAATAACCAGTGCTGCTGTAACCGCTCACCACCCGCTTCACGAATGGTTTGCGATAACGCCTGACGTGCAATCTCTGCATCTACCAATAAAGCAATATCACGACGTACTTGTGGGAACTTAGATGGGCTAGCAATACTTTGAGTTGCTCTAGCCTCTTCTAAAATAGGGGCTAGGGCTAATTGTGCTACCCAAGTTGTTGGCAAGTCAAGCTTTTGTGCCACAGTAGGATGCAGCTGACCTAACCACCCCACTACTTCCCCATCAATCAGTAACTCAGCGCTTTGGCCAGGGTGTAAAAATGCCATCTCACTGCGCTGATAGCTGATGCGTGATTCTTCTAGAGTTGCAGGCAATAACTGTTCTACATCACGCTTCAAATCAAAGAAATCCATAGCACGATTGCTGTGTGCCTGCTCTGGATTAATATCACCCGTCGCCACAATGGCTAGACTTGGGGTTTGTACTAACTCATCAACCGTAGCACCCACAAAACTTAAACCCGTTTCAAAGAAGCGAACGCGGGGCTGCTGGCGATTCAAGTTGTACTGAACACAAGGAATCAAGCTAGACAACAAAGTACGGCGCATAACCGCCAAATCCGCTGAAATAGGATTGGCCAAGGCTAATACATTACCTAGCTTGGCATCATCCAATGCTTTTTCCATTTTTTCATCGCTGAAACTAAAGCTAATGGCTTCCATATAACCAGCATCAACCATAGATAACTTCAAGCGGTGTGTTAAATCTGCGCTATCATCGTAACGCATATCAACGCCAAGGTTAGGCAAAATGCTTGGAATATTATCATAGCCGTAGATACGCGCAATCTCTTCAATCAAATCTTCTTTGATTTCAATGTCGAATCGATGGCTTGGTGGCAAGCAGCTTAACACGGTCATGCCATCTTGTTGCTGCTCTTCTACTTCAATTTCAAGCTGAGTTAATATTTCAATAATACGCTGTTTTTCAACCTTTATGCCAATTACTTCTGAAACTTTATGCAGAGGTAGCTTAACTGCCGCTCTTTTTGGCAAATTATTAAGGTTTTCAACCGTGGTAATATTGCCTGCTTTGCCGCTAGCCACGCTGCTAATTAGGTTAACCGCACGATTTAAGGCTTGCATTGGTAGCTCAAAATCTACCCCACGCTCAAAGCGCTGTGAGGCATCGGTATGCAGTCCAAAGCGGCGGGCACGACCTGCTATAGCCAATTGATCAAAGAAAGCACTTTCTAACACAATGTTGGTGGTACTGTCAGTCACACTGCTGCGCATACCGCCCATGATACCCGCTAATGCCACAACCCCTTCGTCATCAGCAATGACCAACTCATCGCCTTTGAAAGTGATGGTTTGTTCATTTAGCAGCTCAAGCGTTTCACCTTCTTTAGCAATACGAACCTGAATGCTGCCCACCAGCTTATCAGCATCAAAAGCGTGTAATGGCTGACCAAGCTCTAACAACACATAGTTGGTTACATCCACTAAGAAGTTATGCAAGCGCTGACCGCTTTGTAGCAAAGCTTTTTGCATCCAGTCTGGCGTCTCAACACTGCGATCAATATCCAAAACAGGCTGGGCCAAATAACGGGGACAAGCCTCAGCAGCGTCTACCGTTACCGCTTGCGTCGCCTCTACTTCGCCTTGCTGGGCATTGATCTCTGGCACTGTAACTTGTAGACCATTGATAACGCCTATTTCACGAGCAATACCGCGCACACTAAAGCAGTCACCGCGGTTAGGGGTGATAGAGATATCTAAAATTTTGTTATCTAACCCTAAATACTCACGAATATCAACTCCGATTGGTGCGTCTTCTGGCAGCTCTAACAAGCCATCTACCACATCTGGCAAATCAATCTCTGATGCGCCGCACAGCATACCTTGTGACTCTACACCACGCAGCTTGCTCTTCTTAATTTTAAAGCCTTTGCCATCTTCAGTAGGTAGCTTGGCACCGATAGTTGCCACTGGAGCACGCATACCAACTTTGACATTGGGTGCACCACAGACAATCTGTAACGGCGCATCGGCATTGATATTTACTTGAGTTACTCTTAGCTTATCTGCATCTGGATGCGGCTCAACACTGATGACTTCGCCCACTACCACGCCACTAAAGTCGGCAGCAACGGCTTCAATACCATCAATTTCAAGCCCAGCCATAGTCAGTTGATCGGCTAGAGCCTGCGTATCATTATTGGGGTTTACCCACTCGCGTAACCATTGTTCGCTAATTTTCATAGAATTCTCAAAAGGCTGTCAAATTATTATGTCTGTTATTGGTAGAATATGAGTCAAAATAACCGTCTTTGGCTTATCCAAACTGGCGTAAGAATCGCACATCGTTTTGGAAGAACAAACGCAAATCATCAATACCATAATAAAGCATGGCAAAACGTTCAATACCCATACCGAAAGCAAAGCCGGTGTATTTTTCAGAGTCGATACCACAGTTGGCCAGTACTTTGGGATGTACCATACCGCAGCCCATCACCTCAAGCCATTTACCATTATCTGCTAAGATATCTACTTCTGCTGATGGCTCGGTGAATGGGAAGAATGAAGGACGGAAACGCACCGTCAACTGCTTACCGAAGAAGGCTTCCAAAAACTCATTGATTAGGCCTTTAAGTTCAGCAAAAGTAGTGTGCTCAGTCACCATCAATCCCTCTAACTGATGGAACATAGGCGAATGCGTCTGATCTGAATCACAACGATAAACACGGCCAGGACAGATAATTCGAATCGGTGGCTCACCCGCTTTCATAGTACGAATCTGTACCGGACTGGTATGCGTACGCAATAAATAGTGAGCATCAAAGTAGAAGGTATCATGCATTGCACGCGCAGGGTGATGCGACGGAATATTTAACGCTTCAAAGTTATAGTAATCACTCTCGACCTCAGGCCCTGTCGCTACATTAAATCCCGCTTGCATAAAGAACTGCTGCATACGCTGCGCGGTCATAGTCACTGGGTGTAATTGGCCTTTTTGCTGACCTCGAGCAGGCAACGTGATATCAATGCGTTCGGCATTAAGCTTGGCAGTCAGTGCCGCCTCTTCTAAAGCTTGCTGCTGCTGATTTAGACTGTCATTAATTTGGGTGCGTACTTGGTGTAGCCACCCACCCATAGTCTTTTTACTATCGGCATCTAGCTTACCCATTTGCTTCGACCAACCAGTTAAAGCGCTCTTTTTACCGGTTAGATTTACTCGCATTTGCTGCAAGTCTGCACTGTTTATAATCTCACTAACCGCAGACTTAGCTGCCTCAGCGTAGTCTTGTAACTCAGCTTCGGTTAACTCGCTTAAAACATCAGATAAACTGGGTAAGCTGGCTATAAGCTCAGCTAGGCCACGCTTATTATCAGCAGCAGTGTCTGGGGCATTTGATGTAGGGTTAGTTGATGAAACGTCAGATTGAGTCATGTAAGCATTCTCAGAATTTGTTAGCTAAGGACAGCCTTAATAAAGCTTTAGGCACCTAAATATTAAGGATAGCAAAGTCGGGGCTGCAACTTAAGCGTTTGTATAATAGTTATAAATGTTTAGTTGCAGTAATTGTAAGCAAATAAAACAAAAAAAGCCATCATATGCGATGGCTTCTTTTATAACGATAATAACTACTTAGGCTTAGTTTTAATAATTAAGCCAAGGCAGCTTTTGCTTTTTCAGTCAATGCAGTGAAAGCAGCAGCATCATGCATAGCGATGTCAGCTAGAACGCGACGATCGATTTCGATGTTTGCTTTTTTCAGACCATTGATGAAACGGCTATAGCTTAAACCATTTAAACGTGCACCAGCGTTGATACGAGCGATCCATAGACGACGGAAAGTACGTTTTTTGTTGCGACGGTCACGGTATGCATACTGACCAGCTTTAGTTACAGCTTGTACAGCTACACGATAAACTCTTGAACGAGCGCCGTAATAACCTTTAGCGCGCTTTAAGATTTTTTTGTGACGACGGTTTGCTTGAACACCACGTTTTACACGGGCCATAAAATACTCCTAATAAATTGATTTGCCTGAACTTATACCGATTAAATAGATTAAAAATTAAATAAAAAATAGTATAAGAACGTTAAAAATTAAGTGGGTTTATAAATAAGGGCACATACGGCGAACCGCAGCTACATCAGCAACATGTACCAGTTTCGTACCACGTAATTGGCGAATACGTTTAGGAGACTTTTTGGTCAGAATGTGACGTTTGAACGCTTGTTTGCGCTTGAGGCCGTTAGCAGTTTTTTTGTAACGCTTAGCAGCTCCACGCGTGGTTTTCATTTTACCTTTCGTAATAGCCGCTTATTCTTTGTTGCTAGTCTATGCCATTATCTGATAACAGATAACTGCTGACTTAACAGCCAAGGGAAAACCTGTTCGTCAGTGGGATTATCTCCCTTTATAAATAGCAATAAAATGCTCATTATAAAGATGATTCCAACACTGCCTTGAGGTGGGAAGCGCGCATTATACCAGAAACGCAGCCTTTAACCAACTAAATTCACCCTATTAAGCGGCTTTTAGCCCCTATAATTACAATTATTATCCACGCCTGTGTATTCAATCCTACTCTTTATTGGCTTTTTGGCTAGGTTATTGGCTTTTTAGCTATGGTTAGCCAAATCAGACCCTACTATATAATGCCGACTGGATTATAAACCTATATACTAAAGCTAGATACAAAGGCTATATAATAAAAAGCTTACTCTCCTCAAGTTTACTATCTTCTAAGCTACCGAGGAGTCTGTGTCTGATCTACACTGTAAAACCGAATATTTAGCTTTCACTGATTAATAGGGTGCTGCCTCATGTCCAACCCCAATACACCAATTACTGATACTAGCGTTAACCTCAATAAGAACGCCACCTGGTTAGATGAAATTACCTTTACTACAGAGGGTCTAATTCCCGCTATTGCTCAAGATAAGCAGACGGGTGAGATTTTAATGATGGCGTGGATGAACCGTGAGTCTTTACAACTTACAGCACAGACCAAAACGGCGGTGTACTTCTCACGCTCACGCGGTAAGTTATGGCATAAGGGCGAAACCTCAGGGCACACCCAAATTGTGCATGACATCCATCTAGATTGTGATGCCGATGTGATTGTATTATCTGTAACCCAAATCGGTGATATTGCTTGTCATACCGGACGCAAATCATGCTTTTATCGTAAGCTAGATTTAACATCACCCACACCTAGCTGGGAGACTGTAGCTCCTGTTATTAAAGATCCTAATGAGATTTACGGCACTACTGCCTCTAAGACAACGAATGCTATAATGGCCACAGAGAATAGCAACGTAGACAACTCTACCAAGACTGCGGCCACTATCGAAGCCAGTACCGTACTACAGCAGCTAGATGCCGTGTTGGCTGAACGCAAACAAGCGGATGCCAAAAGCTCCTATGTCGCTAGCCTGTATGCCAAAGGTATTAACAAAATCTTAGAAAAGGTTGGCGAAGAAGCTGTCGAGACTATCATCGCTGCCAAAGATTTGGCCTTTGCTAGTAATACCACAGAAGCTGTGGTCAATACGGACAGTGACCTAGCTGCTGAACACCCAGCCTTAACCGATGATCTTATTTATGAGATAGCCGATGTCTGGTTCCATACAATTGTCACATTAGCTTGGTTTAATATACGGTCTGATCGCGTTTTAGTAGAGTTAGCAAGGCGCTTTGGACTGTCTGGTATAGAAGAGAAAAACAGCCGTACTCAATAGAGGGTGTGGCTGGTCTATTTGTATCTAATTGTAGACAGTACTAATTTGAGTTATCAACCGTTCAAAAGTTTTTATAAATTAATGAGTTAAATAAAAGGACACTATCATGAGCCTATCTCCAATGCAGTTATTAATTATTCTAGGCATTGCTCTGCTTATATTTGGCACCTCAAAACTAAAAAATGCTGGCAAAGATCTAGGCGGCGCCGTTAAAGGCTTTAAAGATGCGGTAAAAGATGAAGAAGAAGCCCATGCCAAAGCCAAAAACCAGCCAAAAGTTATCGATCACGAAACCTCTGAAAGCCCAGAAGTAAAAGTGACTGTAGAGAAAACCAAGGCCGAAGATACTCATCAATCTTAGTTCTTATTGCAGAGCTCTGGGCTACTAAATACAGTGATAGGATATTAAGCGGTTATGTTTAACTTCAGTTTTTATGAGCTTATGGTCTTCGGTATCATTGCGCTCATCGTTTTGGGTCCCGAAAAGTTACCACAGGCGGTGCGTACAGTAGGTACTTATTATTCTAAGTTCCGCCGCACCATAGGCACTTTGAAGGCCGAGATGGAAGCTGAGCTAGATTTGGCAGAAACCCGGCAGTTAATGCAGCAAGAGTTGGCTAAAATCCGTGAGTCAGAAGCTGAGATGCAAAAAGAGATGGCTCAGCTGCGTGGTAGTATTCAAGAGTTTGAACAACAACAAAACTCTCAGCTTAAACAACTGCACTCTGGCAAGCCTACGGACAATAGTGAGGAAAAAGAATGGGTACATCCCGTTGCCAACGCTAATGCCAATCCAAATACTGATTATGCTTATGGCTCTATAAACAGCTCTGACTCATTAAAAGCGGATGCCTCTGTTGTAACCCAGCCTGATGAGTTTCCTACACCGCAGATGACCCGACCTTGGGAAAATATGTGGTTTTTACTAGGAGACTACGACCGAGTGAGACGCTTGCCGCCACCCCCCTTTTTACCCAACTATACCGCCAATCCTTTGTTATACGATACTGAAGTGACATCAACCGAAACAGACACTGGCTCAGCTAAGCCTACTGAGGTCAGACCATGAGTTTATTCAAAAAAAAGAAACAGCGCTTCGCCTCTACAGACAACGAGCCGGTAACAGACAATGACACTATGAACTCCTCTGGTACAGCAGCCAGTGAAGACGCTTTAGCAGATATGCCTCTTACCGAGCATTTGGTCGAGTTAAGAGCGCATTTGATTAAAATCATGGTAGTAGTTGCGGTTATTTTCTTAGGCTTGGTGGGCTTTTCTCGTGAGCTATACGATATTATCTCTGAGCCATTAGTAGAAATACTGCCCACTGCTTCTACCATGATTGCCATTGATCCTGTGGCCAACTTCATGGCGCCTATTCGGCTGACGCTACTTACCTCAGCTTTTTTTGCGATGCCTTTTATCCTGTATCAGATTTGGGCTTTTGTTGCTCCAGGCTTATATAAGCATGAAAAACGAATAGCAGTCCCTATTCTACTGTCCTCTATCGTCTTGTTCTATACCGGTGTGGCCTTTGCCTACTTTATTGTGTTAAGAAGAGCGCTTAGCTTTTTGATAGCTTTTTCTCCCTCAAATATTGTCCCTATGACCGATATTGAGAGCTATCTTAGCTTCGTGACCAAGCTGTTGATGCTGTTTGGGATTACCTTCGAGATACCGGTCGTGGTGCTTATCTTAGTCGTTACTGGCATTGTATCCGTCGCCACACTGGCTGATAAAAGACGTTACGTGATTGTCGCTTGTTTTGCAGCCGCTGGGGTAATGTCACCTCCTGATGTGCCCTCCATGTTCTTACTGGCTGTACCCATGATTTTATTGTTTGAGATTGGTTTGTTGTTAGCACGCGTTTTGGTAAAAGAAAAAAAAGCCGCTCTAACTGATAAAGCCACTCTTACTAATGAAGAATCATGAGGGTGAAATTCCGCTACTGTTTAGTTTCCGCCATTAGCTAGTACTAAAGCCACCGTTTAAATTTTCAGCCACTTTAATCTGCTATAATAATCCTCGACTCCTTATGAGTAACTTGGAGTCGTGATTAGTCACCCCAGCGCCTAGCCAATTTTTGGCCCCTATATTTTTGATGTAACAGCTCTGTGTCAAGGCTCTATGCCTATTTTAAATCTATGCCTGTTTTGAAATAGGAAATAGCTAATAGCCTGTTTTGAAATAGCTAGTAGACTGTTTTGAAATAGAGAGTAGACGGCCATTTAATCAATGAGCTTTGCCAGCTACCATTGCTTCGTCAATGGTTTTTTTAGCCCTCTTTTTTTATCCATAGGTAATAATATGTCTGTAACTGCTTTGTCGTCAGCACCCATGCCGGCCTATATGAGTGATCCGACCGATGAGCAGCTGGCTGCCTTAAACATGGCCATGGATGGTAAGTCCTTTAAAATAGTGGCCTATGCTGGTGCCGGTAAGACCACCACGCTAAAGCTTATCGCTGAACGTCTGCGTGGTCGTGGCTTATATTTGGCTTTTAACAAAGGCATTGCCAATGAGGCCAAACAAAAATTCCCCGGTCATGTTGACTGTCGTACCTTCCACTCGTTGGCTTACCGTCACGTGTCTCGAGATATTACCGCTAAGCTGTCACTACCTCGCTTTTCACCCAAACGCTTGGGCGATGACCTAGGGCTACGTACTGTCCAAGTGCGCCGTCAAATGGAGGGGAAAACCACTTATGTCAACTTAACCCCTGCCCGCCAAGCTCGATTTGTCAGTGATGCCGTTAGCAACTTTTGTAGCACCCATGCCAGCTATCCGGCCCCGCGCCATTTGCAATTCCCTAGTTGGATTTCGGCAGCGGATGCGGAGCAATTGCGTGAGCGACTATATCCTGCTGTTGAGCAGCGCTGGCAACAATCCATAGATCCCAGACACCCAGCAGGAATTGGTCATGATATTTATCTAAAACTGTGGGCACTGTCAAAGCCTATTATTCCGGCTGATTTTATTTTGTTTGATGAGGCCCAAGATGCCGACCCTTTAATGATGGGGATTTTAACCCAGCAGTCGCGTCAGGTAATCTATGTCGGTGACGCTCATCAGCAAATTTATGAGTGGCGCGGGGCAGTTAATGCCATGAAAAAACTACCTTTGCCGCAGACCCTGCTGACTCAATCTTTCCGTTTTGGGGATAACATCGCAGATGTTGCCAACTTATTTTTAACCGCGCTACAAGAAGAGGTCCCCTTAAGAGGCAACCCTAAGAAGACTTCGAGTACCGACAAGATATCGACGCATGGCAAAAAAGATGCCATCCTATGCCGTACCAATGCCGCAGCGATGGCACAACTGTTGTCGGGGCTAAAAAATGGCCATAAAGTAGCACTGCAAGCCGATGCCGATAGAATGCTCAAGTTCTGCAAAGCGGCTGAGAGTCTAAAGGCGGGTAAATCTGCTTACGGGGTGCCAGAGCTTGCTTATTTTTATAACTGGGGTGATGTTCAAGATTACGCGGAAACCAATGAAGGCAGTGACCTTAAGACATTGGTAAAACTGGTCGATGATCATGGTACTGAGGTGCTGTCACAAGCGGTAAATAGTCTGACCGATGTGCGCGATGCCGACTATGTTATCTCTACCGCCCATAAAGCCAAAGGTCTTGAATGGGACCGAGTACAACTTGATGATGACTTCTATTATGACGTTACCACGCATGGAATAAAGATTAGCCCTGAGGAGCTACGTCTACTTTATGTGGCTTGTACCCGAGCTAAAGATAATTTAGATATCAATAATATTAAAGATTTAATCTCCGGCTTTAAATCAGGTAAAAAAGTCATTTATGGCACTTAAAGACCATCAGTAGCAATACTTGATTAAAATAAATTAGTGCCTTCTTAACGTATCTACCAAGCTCGTACCTCAAAGATTTAACGGCTTTTTATAATTCTAGCCTTTTCCCCATTCGGATAAATTATAACTCTATACTCTCCTTCCATTTTCTTAGAGTTTCCGATTATGGCCAGTGTACCGTCAGTATCATCGTATGAATATTTTTGCCATTCAGGCTTAAATGATAAATGATGCGTTTCGGAAGTAAGAGAACCATACTCATAAATTTCAATACTAC